>DBFJSK010000528.1:0-2722 GCA_048403675.1 Tannerellaceae bacterium
GCAAACACACACACACCGAAGCCCTCTGCCTAAGCAAAGCGAAACCCCGCCGCGACAGTTCCCCATCCCCCCCCGGAACACCCCCGGAGGTTCACATCTTGAAAAACCCGGTTAAACAAAGGCAAAGGCAAAATTACTCCTCCTCCAGCCGGAGAATCGTAACCGAAGTAGGCGGAAAAGCATACACCATCGGCCCGCTCAGGGAAAACGAAACCCTCTTGCTCGCCGGCGCCACCGCCCGGGGGTTCGCAAAACTATTCCGCGTCTGGGGCAACCCCGCCAGCTCGATCACATCCGCTTCGTTTTTCACCCGCAGTCCCTCCATGCGCAACTCCGTCTTCTCCTCATGCCGCGTCGTATTGACCACCTTCAGCCACACCACCCGCTGCGCCGTATCCCGCGTAGCCACCGCCGCCAGCGAAGGCAACGACCTCAAATCCCCCTCCTGCACCAGCACCTCGTCCACAAAACACCGTATCTTCTCCATAGCACACTCTACCCGCACCGTATACCACCGGTTATTCTCCAACGGCAACACCCGCGGCGTCGCCAGCGAATCCCTCACCCCGCCAGCCTGGCGAAACAAACCTGCCCCGCCTGCGCCCCATGTAAAAGCAATATAATCCGCCTGTTCCCCCAAGCGCCCTCTGTCGCGTACATGCACCTGCAAGCCTCCGCTCCCTTTGGTGCGCCGGATGCGCAAAGTAAACGTATAATTATAAGCTGTCGAATCCCCTCCCAATACATAGTTCCACCGGTTAGCCTCGGGCACCCATGCCTCCTGGGTCACCACGCAACCGCCTGTCAACACCTGCGCCTCTTCAATCCGTTTGCCGTCGATAGCCACATCCGCCAGTTCGAAACTATTATCGAACAACTCCACGCCGGCCCGGCCGAACGTCACCTGCGGTTTGAGATACGTCTCGACCGACGTCTTCAACCCCTCATCTCCCCGATGCGAAGCAAACAACTGCCACAAATAGTAGGAAGGCGTAGCCACCGCCCGATGATTATCGAACAAAATAAGCGGATAACGCTCCAAAGCATACCCTACGTTGCCCAACACCGGCGCATAAGCCAACCGTTTGACTGTCTCCGGATTATTCTCCACTCCTACCAGAAAACACGCCTCCCCGACGGCCGCGCCCAAGGTTCCCGCCGTCTCCAGATCCGTCGTACCGAATTCCCCGATAAACAACCCGGGGCCTCGCCGACGATACCGTTCCGCCTCAAACCGCCCGGCCGCGCCTGCAAAAAAAGTGGCATTCGCATGCCAATGCGAGTCCGCCCAATCCCCCCGGCTGCGCTTCGAAACCGCCGAGCTGCTAATCACCGTCATATCCGGATACGCCTCCTTGATCGCCTGGCGGAAAAGCTCGAAACGCTTGGCGTACTCCTGCCCGTAATTCTCACTCCCGATCTGGATATATTTCAAATCGAAAGGTTCCGGATGCCCCGCAGCCGCCCTGAAAGCGCCCAGCGCCGAATCGGCCGGCGCCCTGGCATACGCAATCGCGTCGAGGGCCTCTGCCACCAACTTATCCATCGCCGTAATATCCTCATACCGCGGGCGGCGGCTCTGGCTGGTCAGCCCGCTATTGACCACATACACCGGCTGCGCGCCCACATCCTCGCAAAATTGCAGAAACTCATGGTAGCCCATGCCGCCGGTCGAACCATAGCCCCAGACATTCCAGAAATGCTTCCGCTCGGCTATGTCGCCAATCGTCTCGCGCCATACCGGATACGTACCGGCCGTATACCCTTCAACGAAGCTGCCCCCCGGAAACCGAATAAACCGCGGATGCAAATCCGCAATCATCTCGGCCAGATCCGCCCGCAGCCCCCGGGGGCGCCCTTTCCACGTATTCTCCGGAAAAAGCGACACCACATCCACCCAAAACATCGCCGAGCTATCCGCCCAAAGCGTCAGCACCGCATTATCCAGATCCTCCGTGGCCGTGAACGTATGCCGGTAACGCCCCCACTGATACGCCGGCGCCAATTCGAACACGTCACTCACCTTGCGCCGCGTGAGCGAATCCTCCAAACCGATCCGCATTGTCTTGGGAAGCATCGAAGCCCCTTTGGCGAAAAGCGACAGCCGGTACTTCTCCCCCTTGCGGATCGAGATGCCCCGGTACCCTTCGGCCACAGCTCCGGCGCGGCCCAGCTCCGGCGTGACATACGCCGAAATAAAAAGCGAACGTTTATTTTTATCGTTAATCAGTTCTTTGCCGTCCGGCACCAGATAGCTCCCGGCCGACAGCCGACGCCAGCCCGGCACCGAATCCGGCCGCACGAAAGGCACGCTCCAGCCGTTGGGCGTCACCAATACATTCCGCACCCGATCGTACGGACAATTCAAGGGAGGAACCCCTTCCTCGAAACTGCGGTTACGAATCAGTTCGGCATACAATCCCCCGTCGATGGCCCGGTTGATTTCCTCCACCGTGAGTCCGTACAAATCCGGATTCACCGGCATCGTCGGCGCTTCGGCATCGATCGTAATCGACGATAAAACCGGTATCTCGGGCCGGCATCCCGCCAAGAAAGCCGCCCAGATGACAGCCAGCCATATGCCGGCCCCTCTTACGTCTATCCGCTTATCCGAAGCGGACATGTACACAGTTCCCATTCTACGTTTCATCACGCAAAATTAACACAAAAAATCCGACATTGCCGCCTTTTCCCCCCGATGGCCTCTTTTTTAATAAATTGC
>DBFJSK010000529.1:0-9210 GCA_048403675.1 Tannerellaceae bacterium
TTTCTCCTAGCGGAGGGTCAAAAAATTACATAAGCATGTAATTTTATTGCATGCTTATGCAATTTTACTTTTATAAGCATCCGTTTTTTTATAAATGCCGTTATCTTTATCCGGAAATAAGCGCTGAATTTATTTTATTTTAAGTTAAAATATACTCTTATCGGTTGATTTTGATCGGTTGGATTTTCTAAAACGTTTTTTAGAAGCATACAATTTCAATTGACGTTTTGCTAGTTCTAAATTAAATAGAACGACTTTATTTTTCAATCACTGCCGATAGGTACCCCTTCTATTTGGATTTTGTCAGGATAAACGGCCTTTATGCTGTCAATTTGTTAAATCTGAACTGCGTCAGAATCGTTTCTACACCCGCTATCCTCTATCTATGTTCGAATACTTCGCAGGTAAGGAGATGGTTTGTCAAAATGTCAAAACGTCAAAAGATGGAAAAACGGAACATTTCTTTTATTCCTTTTATCCTTCACAAGTCAGAATATACCCCCTTTTTTTAATTGTCCGGATTTTAATTTGCGGATCTTTATTCAAATATTTCCGTAAATAGGCAATGTAGTTATTTAAACTTTCTTCCGCCATCAAATTATGCCATACTTTTTCGAGCAATTCTTTCCGTTCTACCGTTTCTTCCTTATGGACAAGCAAGATGTGTAAAAGATCGAATTCTTTCGGATTGAGTGTTTGTATCTTTTGTTCTTTATAGGCCAAATCGCGGGTTTGCAGATTCAACTGATAATGGCCGAAACAAATCGTATCCGCTGATACTGTAGCCAAGCAGTGATGGATATGGTAGATTAATTCTTCCACATCATAAGGTTTCTTAATGTAATCCGTATCGCCCCAATTCAAACAGGCTACAATCTCTTTTCCGTTCGTATGCGAAGAGGCAAAAATAATCGGCAGTTCCGGCTGAAGGCGGCGCAGGGCGGGCACGGCCTCCAAACTGTTCCTCCCTTCTATTTCCAAGTCGAGCACCACTATATCGGGGCTGTACATCTGCACCGTTTCGTGAAGCTTTTCCAACCGGCCGATCAATTCGACTTCAAATCCGGCTTTTTGTAATCCTTTGCTTATCAGTGTGCCCAGGATAAAATCATCTTCTAAAAATACTATTTTCGGTATCATCGGTACAGGTTATGGATGTATGGTTGTGCAAGGTACGAAAATTACGGCATAAAGAAGAGGTCGGTTTTCGTTTTTATCGGTTTGTTTATAGAATTGGAAGCCGGAGGGTAAAGGTGCTTCCTTTTCCTTCCATACTTTGAAACCGAAGCGATCCGCCTAGTTCGGCCGCCAGCAGTTTGGTGCAGGCAAGCCCGATGCCGAATCCGTCGCGCCCGGGTTTATCGGTTCGTTTAACGCGGTAGAATTGTTTACCCAGTTGTTTCTGTTGTTTTTCGGGAATGCCCCATCCGGTATCGGTTATGGCCATCGAGACTTGGCGGTTCTTTTCGGATAGTCTGACGGTGATTTCTACTTTTTCATCGGAATATTTCAGGGCATTTTCCAGCAGATTTCTTATACAACGTTCCAACCGTACGGAATCGGTGGAAATACAGGGCGATTTCAATTGATTATCTATCCGAAATACGGCTTGTTTATCCGGATAAAGCGTCTGCAATCCGTTGAAAACTTGTTGTACGGTTTCCGGCAAGTTAAGGGCGGCTGCACATAGCTCAGCTTTTTGGTGTTGCGATTTGTATTGATGGAGCATCGATTCGATGGTATCGGTGAGTTTCCGGATTTGAATTTTCCCGTTTTTGAGGTATGTGCACATGTCTGGTTCTAGATCGGTTTGCTGTAAATAGTCCAAAAGGGCGAAAACGGTATTGAGTGGCGCTTTTAAATCGTGTATGGCTGCATGTACGGTTTGTTCGCGTTCTTGCAATTGTTGCCGGGCTTTTCCTAAGGCTTTCCATTGGTAATAAAGACAAACAATCACGATGACCACCACCAATACCGAAATAATCAGCGAGTAAAGCATATGTTGTATAATCACCGACGGGGGCAGATCTACTTTAGCTTGAATGAAAAGCTGATTCTCGTTTCCGATTGGTTTCAAGGGCGTCTCGATTAAATGACCGGGTGTCTGAAAAGCGTGACGGATCTGTTTGATTTCTTTTCTTTGTTGGTCGTATAAACTGATTTGGAAAGAAAGGGGCAGGCCGTGACTTTGTAGCCGGTCGGAGAACAGGCTGTCTAATATTGAAAGGCAGATCGGTTTTTTTCGAAGCAGATTTTCTTGCAAAGCCGACGAAAATAGTTCGGCTATACTTCTGGCTTGTTGCTTATCTTTAGTTTTCAAAATCAAGGTGTCTCCTTTGAGTTTCTTCCGTTCTTCTGGGGTCATCTCATCGGCGCTTTTAATGGTGAATTGTTTTTTGTTTTTATTTTGCGGCTGCCCTATCCATCGAAGAGCTGCTTCGTATTCTATCGCCTCATAAAATAGATTGTTGATAAGGATCTTATTTTTATCCTGGTATTCTCTGTACATATTGTGTAGCCAGTAGCCTTGGGATACGAGCAAAGCGAATAGGCCAATGATAAATAGAAGGGTCGATTTGTACATAGTGATTTGGTATTTAAGGCAAAAGTAATTATTTTTTTGTGTTTTATGAGATTTGTTATGTAAATGTGATGTTTTTGTTAGGTAAAGTTCTGTCTTTTTATTATACTTTTGTGTTATTACTTAAAATTAGAATAAAATGGAAGAGACTAAAATTTATATTCTTTCGGAAGAAGAAGAGAAAGCTGTGCTTGGTGGGAACTGGGTATATGATGAAGATTGGGATGATTGGTATTGGATTGAATAATTTTGCCACCCCAGCTAGCTGATCTTGTGCCCATAAATTGGTAAAAGGATTTTATACCGAGTCAACCAACTTTTCAAAAGTGTGGAAAGTTCATTCGGGGAAAAACAATCGTCCAAGAGGATGCCTGTAAAATGATGTATTCCAACATCGGTAAGTAAGGTATGGACATTGTTTTTCCCTTTATTTTGTACAATTGAATTCGGTTTATACCAATTTGGAGTTGATTTAGGCAAAAGAATAAGTTATTGAAAGAAAAGGTTCCGGTCGGATACTTCTTTGAAAACAGGTGACGAGGGATAGCCAGTGAACTCAAAAAGTTAGAACGGAATTTATTTTGCAAAAGTTTGATGGATAAAATCGATAAAAATAAAGAAAAATGTTATATTTGCTTCGCTGGTTTTGGTAAAAGGCTTTGCTATTAACCAAATTTTTTTATTAGGAGTATCTTCAACCAGCTATATAGATTTTGCCCTTTGAGGAGGCCATGCTAGCATGGAATGTATTTAACCAATAACTTATTTATTATGAAAATCCAGCTTATCCTTTTTATCTCTTTTCTTTTCCTCCACGTATCGGCTCAAAAAGGAATCATTGTTTCGGGTCGTCTGCTTGATGAACAAGGCATGGCTCTAAACGGGGCGACTGTCTCCTTATTGACTAAGGATTCATTGCTGCTAAAAGGGGTAATAACCGATGGGAAAGGAAATTTTAAAATAGCTGGAATCCAAAAGGGTAGTTATGTGCTAAAATGTGCTTTTATTGGATATAAACCGGCGGAAATTCGAATTATGAATGCAATCGATAATATCGAAGTGGGGAATCTGTCGTTGCAAGAAGAGAAAGTAAAACTCCAAAATATCGAGATCCTAGGAAATCAACAAGTTCGAAAAGTGGATCGTTTATTAATTTATCCCAGCCGGGAACAAATTAAAATAGCTTCCACTTCTTTGGACTTGCTGTCGGAAATGATGCTCCCTGATTTACTGATTAACCCCGTAGAACGCAGTATCTCAGCCAGCGGCCAATCTGTCGAACTCCGGGTGAATGGCCGTAAAGTAAAACTGTCGGAAATAGAAGCTTTATCTCCCCGCGACGTGTTGCGGGTGGAATATATCGATCGTCCCGGAGTAGAATATTCCGAAAAAATCGGTGCAGTTATTAACTATATCACAAAGAAAAATATAAAAGGAACTTCTTCCTTGGTAAATCTGATGAATGCTACTTTTACTGGCTTTGGTAACGATGAGTTTTCTGTTAAATGGAATCATCGCCAAATGGAAGTCGGGCTTAACTATTCACTCTCTTACCGCAAGTATTCCAAACGTCGAACAGATAAGAACGAAACTTATCGCACACCTGACGGTGTTTCGATTGTCCGGGATTGGATAGGTAATCCTACGCCTTTTCGGTCTGAAGTGCATCGGTTGAATTTATCGTATAGCCTGAGCGATCCGAAACACTATCTTTTGAGTGCGATCGTACGTTTCGAAAGTCGTTATTTGAAAAGGCGCTATCTTGCTTTTGAAGCCTCCGATGCCACCCTTCTTACATCCAGCAAAGATAAAAACCAAAGTCTTCTTCCTGAATTGGATCTTTATTATGCACGCAAATTTTCGGATAAGCAGGATTTGAATGTAAATATAGTGGGCGGCTATGCCGATACCCAATATAATCGTTTTTATGAGGAAAACAAAACCGAGGAAATTTATACGACGTGTTCCCAAATAGACGGATACCGATATACGCTAATCGGGGAATTGAAATATAATTATCACCTTGGGCGGCAACTGAAATTATCGACCGGCCTGTTGACGACTAATTTTTGGGAGCGGAACACCTACCGCGACAAACAACAAAAGATAAAAGTAGATAATTCGTTTACCAATTTTTATCTTCAACTTACAGGCGGATGGAAACGGTTGGATTATACTGCGGGTATAGCGGCAAGCTTAAATCATTATTCGGAGAAAGGTACCGATGTGCATTTCTGGTCAGTGCGGCCTTCTGTAGATATGAAATACAAAATAACGAAGTTTTCCGGTTTGGAATATATTTTTCAAACCAATTCCTTCGATCCTGACGTTGCCTATTTGAATAATCTGACTGAATCGGTGAATGCCTACGCTGTTATCAAAGGAAATCCGGGTTTGATACCTTATCGTAATTATGTGAATAGGCTTTTTTATTTCTGGCGCAGCAAACTGCTGAACGTACAACTGAATGCTTCTCATATTTATTTTGATCGTCCGGTAATGGATTATATCTACTATGATGCTCCTGCGATGCAATGGGTTACTTCCTATAAGAATCAGGGTTCTATGCAACGTACCTATGCTTCGGTAAATTTAAAATATGGGCCTTTCTTGCATCATATAGTTACGCTGATGGCGGCAGGGGAATATGTGCATTTTCGAAGCGAGGGGGATGATTACAAACATACCTTAGATAATTTTTCATTCAAGTTTCAAGGAAGATTTCAATACAAAGATTTTTCGTTGACTTTGATGGCCAATACCCGGAGTAAATCGTTATGGGGGGAGAAAGTGTCGTATAATGAGGTGCTTTCATCGGCCTTAGTGCAATATACTAAAGGTAATTATCAGGTTGGCGTGGGTATGTATTATCCTTTATCTAAGCATTGGGAAGCAAGAATGAAAAGTCTATCGGCTGTAGCGTTTTCCCGCAGTTGGACTACGATCCGGGATAACGGGCATATGCTTTATGTGAAATTTGCCTGGAATTTTTCATCCGGCAGAAAATATAAAGTCGGGCCGAAAGTCCTGAACAACCGCGGCGCTTCTTCCGGATTTCTTACGGCTCCTGCCGATAAATAGCCCACCAGCTATAAAACAGGAAAAAGAATTTTCAAGCATTCTTTTTCTTGCTTTTTATAGCCAACTATATCTTGGATCGTTTTTTTAATAGGAGTAGTGAAGTTCTTTTATCAATCGGAAGGAGATTTGATAAAAAATGCGTAACATTGCTTCCGAAAGTTTAACCAATGCCCCAATACCATGAAACGACTTATTTTCATCCTTCCATTTGTATGCTCTTTTGCTCTTTGCAGCTATTCCCAAACCATAGCCGGAAAAGTACAAAATGAAAAAGGGTGCGCAGTAGCCTATGCCAATATCCTCTTATCCCAACCTGTGGATAGTAGCTTTATTACCGGTTGTATAAGTGGCGAAGACGGGGCCTTTTCCCTACCTTTACCTTCAGCAGAACAGTCAAAATATATACTGACCGTTTCCTATATCGGATATAAAACCGTGCATAAGGTATGTTCTTCCGGGGATGTCGGAACGGTCGCATTGGAACCGGAGGCCATCGCTTTAACCGATGTCGAAGTAAAAGGGAAGCTGCCCACCTTCCGGATGAAAGGATCGAGTTTATGGACAAATGTTCAAAATACATTGTTAAGCACGATCGGAACCGCCAACGACGTATTAAAACGCATACCGGGCATCCTCGGAAAAGAGGGAGAGTTCAGCGTCTTCGGCAGAGGCGTACCGCTTATCTATATCAATAATCGCGAAGTAAAAGATAATTCCGAATTGACCCAGTTGAGCTCGGGCGATATAGCCGAAGTGGAGTTGATAACCAACCCGGGAGCCGAATATGAGGCGACGGTGCAAGCGGTAGTGAAAATTAGAACCGTGAAACGAAAAGGCGACGGACTGAGCGGTTATATGAGCGCATACGCCTCGGAAGGCCTTCATTTCAGTAGCCGCGAACAGTTGAATTTGAACTACCGCAAACAGGGTTTCGACTGGTTCGGTTCGCTGGCTTATTTATCCGGACGACAGGAGCAAAAGCAATTTTCCGATCAACTCACCTATTTGGATACCCTCTGACGGAGCCATTCGGATATGAGCATGCTTACGCAACGAAAAAATTTGAATGCTCAATTGGGTATGAACTATGAATTGGGAAAAAATCAGTCACTCGGCTTTCGGTACGACTATGCCGGCCGGCACGCCACTTTTCATACCTCCTCTACTTCGTCTTACTATGCCGACCGTACTTTATCCGAAACCTTAGAAACCCAAAATTATCAAAAATTGAGGGATAAAAAACATCGGGTGAACGCTTATTATACCGCTTTCTTCAACGAACGCTGGTCGGTAGATGTTAATTTCGACCAATTGACCGGTTCCAACAAGCGGAGGCAAACCGTCGATGAAACCGGCCGACCCTCTTCTCTGAGGAAGTTGCATACCTTCAACCGGACGAATGATTATTTATACGCCTATAAAATCGTAGCCGGTTATAAGGCCTCCCTTTTCGAAATGAAGGCGGGGCATGAGTTTAGTTTTATCAGTCAAAAAAATAAATATACCAATGAAGAAGACAAGCTGCCGTCTTCCGATAACCGGATAAAAGATCGGAAAGCTTCGGCTTTCGTTTCGGTCGCTTATTCTCCGGGCCGCTTTTCGTTGAATGCCGGGCTTCGGTATGAACATGCGGTATACGATTATTTTGACCGGGGGCAATTCATACCCGGACAGAGCCGGGTATACGATCGTTTTTATCCCGACCTGTCCTTATCCTATACGCTTAAACCGCTGGGTATTTCACTTTCTTATTCGGAAAAAACGAAACGTCCTTATTTTTACCAATTAAGAAACGATATACAATACAACGATCGTTTTTCTTACGAAACCGGCAACCCCGCCTTACAACCTCAAATTCAACGCTATTTGAATCTGCGTGTCGGCTACGGGCCTTTGTTGTTTCACCTAGGCTATACGAACATTCACGATTATATAGCCTTTACGACCAAACCCTATCCGGGCGATGAGCGGATTACTTTATTTTGGGTGAAGAATTATCCGAAATTCCAATCCTTGAATCTGATGCTGTCGTACAGCCCGGTATGGGGCGTTTGGGAACCTTCTTTTTCTATTTATTTGGATAAACCTTCTTTTTCGATGGATCGAAGCAGGGGGGAAGTGAGTTTAAAACAGGCTACCGGCACGTTTTACTGGGAGAATATGTTGCGGTTGCCCGGCGGATTTATTTTCACCCTGGACATGGACTATGCCACGCGCGGGAATTGGGATGTGTATGCAAATAAACAACAGGGTGGTGTCGATGCCGGCATTCGTCGATCTTTTTTGAAAAATACCCTGGATGTAAATATACAGGGTTTCGATCTGTTTAAAACGCGGCGTACTTTCAATACCATGTATGGAGAAGCGGCCGATTTTTCCCGATGGAATTATAACGATCGTCGTCAGGTGAGACTAACGGTTACCTATCGTTTTAATGCTACGCGCTCTACATATAAGGGAACCGGGGCAGCCAAAGAAGAGATCAATCGGTTATAGCCTATCTTTGGGGGATAACTTAGGGAAAAAAGAGGAACTGGAAAGGGATAGGTTCGGGATATAAGCATGGCAAAGGGGAAGATAATAGGATATTTGTAGGACGGTAGGGAATGATTCCACTTCATGCCGGCTTTTTTGCAAGATTCGAAAAATATTTTTTAGGTTCTGTGATGTTTGTTATGTAAAGTCTGGATTTTTTGCTATATTTTTGTTCCATCGATCCATCAAAGGGAAAACTACCCTACTTACAGAACAAAATTAGTCAGGGAAAAAAGAGTTTTCAGGAAAAAGGAGAAACCCTTTTCGAGCTAAGATTGCTGAGGACATAGGGTAGATAAATTATATTTGAAACCGATTCCTTACTATATAAATGGATGGATAAAATGATTTGGTTTCTGATTACATGGTAAGTCAGAAAAGTGGAAAAGTCCATTAGGGGGAGGATAAAGATCTAAAAGAGGATGCCTGACGCTTGCCTGTTCAAGGCCTGATCCGGGTAGGGTAAAGGTCTTTTCCTCCCTTTTTTTGTTGGAAATGAAATATAATTACCATACATTTAGAGCCGTTATAGAGAATTAAAGGAAAGAGATACCGAAAAGGTCGGCCGGTTTTTTTGAAAAGAGAATGCAAGTACCTTGTGAGCACGAGTTTGCTCAATGAACTGCTAGATGAAAAAGAAGGGATGAGTATGAACTGTAGAATGAATATGTTTTTGTACCACAGAAAAGGATGTTTGATATTCGGAGGCCATACTAACCAGAAAAACACTTCTATAGCGATTTATGCAAATCGCTATCCTGAAAGTTAAGTATATTTATTTTGCTTCGAATAATTGATGACGAATATCAAACATATAATGCTTCTCTTCAAGCCCAACGTCGATTTTGGCAGGATCGTCATGTCAACCTGAAATATCGAAATATCCCATTAAGACTTCAAAGAAAATGACTTGTAGTAACTTATGTAGGCTGCGATTAGTATTCGTAGGATTGGATGATTTGATTTGCCTGCAAAGATACGGTACTTTGGCTTATCTACATAATACACCCACA
>DBFJSK010000530.1:0-6923 GCA_048403675.1 Tannerellaceae bacterium
CACGCTATAAAAATGAATAACTCGAATCACTTTATGAATCAGATAAAAGGAATACAAATAATCGGAACGCAGCGTTCGGGCTCTAATCTGCTGCGGGTGATGCTGGATGAAATCGACGAGATTACGGCGCCTCATCCTCCCCATATCTTACAACGTTTTTTACCCCTGTTACCCGTGTACGGCGATTTGTCGGATACCACCCATTTCCGTCGGCTGGCCGAGGATGTGTGCCGATTGGTACAGCTCAATCCGGTACCTTGGGAAGGAGTAACGCTGGAGGCGGGCGCGCTGCTGGCCGCTTGCCCCGAGCCGACTTTGTTTGCGCTTTTCCGGGCAATATATGATACGGCCGCCCGGCAGAAACAAGCCGCGTTCTGGCTGTGCAAAAGCATGAAAAATGTTTTTTACGCCGAAGGAATCGAAGCTACCGGATTGTGCCCTTATTATATCTACCTTTACCGCGACGGCCGCGATGTAGCTCTTTCTTTCCAGAAAGCAATCGTGGGGGAAAAGCATATCTATGCGCTGGCGCAGCAGTGGAAGAAAGACCAGGAGGCAGCTCTGCGGCTACGTGCCCGGACGCCGACTGAACGTTTCTTTTCGCTAAGTTACGAAACGATGCTGCGCGATCCGGAAGGCACGATGCGGGAGCTGTGCCGTTGGTTGGGCTTACGGTATTCGGACAAGAGCCTGGCTTATTATAAAAGTAAGGAATCCTTGCATACCGCTACCGCAGGCCGGATGTGGCAGAACGTGGCCAAACCGATTTTGAAAGAAAATACGCGTAAGTTTTTGCGCGAACTTTCCGCCGAAGAAATTGCTATGTTCGAATCCGTGGCCGGCGACACCTTGCAACAGTTGGGCTATGATCTTTGTAGTGCGCCCGAAAGCCGCCGCCGTTCGTTTTCGGCAGAAGAAATTGCCGTTTTCAGGGTGGAGAATGAGCGGTTGAAACAAACTTTCCGCCAAGAGGCGTCTGCCGAAGATATAGCCAAGCGCCGTCCGCAAGACGAGTGGCTCGAACGGATTGCCGGAAGAAGAACATTTAAAAAAGTTGGAATATGAGAAATTATGTGCTTATCGTATGTTGTTTGCTGATAACCGGCGTTTTACCGGCTACGCAAATTCTTTCTGCCGATCACTACGGCACAGGTGTCTGGGATGCCGATTCCCTGGGTAATCATCGCATCGTGGTTTCGGTCGGCCAGCAGGCGGATGCCGTGTTAGCCTCTTTGGACTGGCGCCGGCGCGACGTACAGCCCGAGGCGAAGAACCTCATCGTGGTGGATGCCGCCACGGGAAAAAGAATTACGAATGTAACGCGTTTTACCATCAACCGCGAGCGCGGCGAAATCGTTTTCCAGCCGGCGACGGTGCCGGGCGATTATTATATTTATTACCTGCCGAACGTGCGCAGCGGCAGCCGGTATTATCCAACCGTGCAGTATCCGCCGTTCGAATCGACAGCCGATCCGGGATGGTTGAAAAAAAATAAATTGACGGGAGCCAAAGCGCCGTCACTTCCTGCCGCTAAGCTGGTTCAATACCAGGCTATCGACGCATTTAACAGTTTCTATCCGATGGAAATAATTGCCACGCAGGCCGAAAAGGAAGCGATGCTTCAAACGTGTCCCGGCCAGAACTATATTCTTTTCACGGAAGACCGCCGGTATCCGATCCGGATGACCACCGATTTGCCTTGTAAATGGGTGGCCGAAGCACGTCACGACCGGTTTGACGGCGTGGCGGATAAGGGTGAGTATTATGTATTTCAGATCGGCGTTTGGGCCGCCCGCGAGGCGATCGAAGGGCTGCAAGTGGATTATACGGCTTTGACTAATCAGGCTACCGGCCAGCAGATTCCGGCGTCTTCTTTTACCTGCTTCAATACGGGGGGCATTGATGTGACCGGTACGGTATTCGAAAAAGAATGCGCGGTGGCCAAAGGCCGGGTGCAGCCTTTGTGGGTGGGTGTAGAGGTGCCGGAACAACTTTCCGCCGGCTTGTATGAAGGAATCGTGACCGTTTCTGCGAAAAATGAGGCTCCGCAACAGGTTCGGTTGTCTTTAACGGTAACCGACCGGGGCATTGCCAATCATGGCGATAACGAGCCGTGGCGGCATTCCCGTCTGCGCTGGCTCAATTCGCAACTGGGTTTCGACGACGAAGTGGTCGCTCCCTACCTGCCGGTAGAGGTAAAAGGAAACAAGTTAGCGATCCTCGGTCGTGAAATCGAACTTTCGCCGGAAGGTCTTCCGGCGGCTATAACCAGTTATTTTAAAGAAACGCTTACCGGGATCGGCCCGGACGGACGTGGGCTACTGTCCTCGCCGATGCAGTTGGCGGCCGACGGAGGGGCTTGGGAAAATCTGGATTTTGCCTTTACCCGGCATAAACCGGGACGGATCGGATGGAAAGCTGTCAATCAGAACGATCGCTTCCTGATGGAGTTGGAAGGAGAGCTGGAATCCGACGGAAACCTGACGTACCGGCTGACGTTGATAGCGCGCGAGGATACCCAGGTAAAAGATATTGTGTTGCGTACGCCGCTGGCTCCCGGTATCGGGAAATACCGGATGGGCCTTGGGCAGCGCGGCGGTTACTGTCCGGAAAGTTTCCGTTGGAAATGGGGTGTGGAGAAAAACCAGGATGCGCTGTGGATGGGCGATGTGAACGCCGGTTTGCAGATTCGCCTGTATGATAATCGCTATGAGCGTCCGCTGAATACGAATTTTTATCACCAAAAGCCGCTTCGGATGCCGACCTCCTGGTGTAACGAGGGTAAAGGAGGTATTCAATGGAACGCCACGGCCGACGGTACGTTGATAGAGGCCTATTCCGGCAACCGGCAAGTGAAGAAGGGCGACCGGCTTTATTATTATTTCAATGTGCTGGTTACGCCTTTCCGCCCGATCGATACGGATAAACATTGGCATAACCGGTATTATCATGGGTATGATTTTATCGATAAGATAGAGGATTTCGGGGCTACGGTGGTGAATATTCACCATGCTACCGGCATCAATCCGTATATTAATTATCCTTTTTTGCGGCCGAAGGAGATGAAGGCTTATATCGACGGCGCCCATGCCCGCGGTATGAAGGTGAAGATTTACAATACCGTGCGCGAGCTGTCGAATAGTTGCGTCGAGTTGTTCGCCCTTCGCAGTTTGGGAGATGAAATCTTTTCTGCCGGGCCGGGCGGCGGTTTCTCGTGGTTGCAGGAACATCTCGATCCGAATTATATCGGCGCCTGGTTCGTGCCGCAGTTGAAGGATGCCGCGATTGTGAATACCGGGGTGTCGCGTTGGCATAATTATTATATGGAAGGGCTGGATTGGCTGGTTAAAAATGTAGGGATCGACGGGTTGTATATCGACGATCTGGCTTTCGACCGAATGTCGATGAAGCGAGTGCGCAAAATTTTGAACCGGACAAATCCGGGCGCATTGATCGACTTGCATTCGGCCAATCAGTTTAACGAGAAAGACGGGTTTGCGAATAGCGCCAATCTGTATTTGGAGCATTTTCCGTATCTCGACCGGTTGTGGTTCGGTGAATATTTCGATTATAATCTGCCGCCGGATTTCTGGATGGTGGAGGTATCCGGCATTCCCTACGGCGTGATGGGCGAAATGCTTTGGGAAGGAGGCAATAAATGGCGCGGAATGCTCTATGGCATGACGGCCCGTAACCCGGGCTACCAGGTAGATAACCGGCCGTTATGGAAATTCTGGGATGCTTTCGGCATGGGCGGCAGCGAGATGATCGGGTATTGGGTGAGTCATAATCCGGTACAGACCGGCCGGGAAAAAACGCTGGCTACGGTTTACCGCCATCAGGGAAAGAAAACCTTGATTGCGCTGGCTACCTGGGAAGCGGAGGATGCGGTTGTTGATTTGGCTATTGATTGGGCCGCTTTAGGATTAGATCCGAAGAAGGTAACCCTGCATGCTCCGGCTATCGATCAATTCCAAACGGAAACCTGGTGGAAGCCGGGCGAATCCATTATGGTGCCCAAAGGCAAAGGGTGGCTTATCGTGGTGGAATGATCGTTTGCTCGTTCATCCTTGAGCAGGGAGCCTTGTTTGGTGAGGAATTTAAGAATTAGGTAATAAGAGTAATCCCTCCTATCGGGGTTAGCTCCTTGAAAATAATTCTTCTTTTCGAAACAAAGGAATTGGAAAAATGAACAAGAAAGGGGGTAGGTTTCATACAGCGAAGCCGGTTCCCTTTCTTTTTTTTCGGATAAACGGTGAATTTCTTATCTTTGCTCCCCCTTCAAAGCAACAACCGGGCGGGTTTGTATGTTTTGGTTTTACGCACCTGTGTTTTAATCTTACTAAATAAAGATAAAGAGTATGCGACTGATTTATATCTATCACAGCGGTTTTGCGATCGAGGCCGACGGCTTTTCCATCCTGATCGACTATTACCGGGATACCGTCAAAGCGCCCGGAAAAGGTTTCGTACATGAAGAATTGCTGCATCGGCCCGGACCGTTGTATGTCTTGGCCTCCCATTTTCACCCCGATCATTTCAATCCGGAAATCCTGGAATGGAAAGCCGAGAAACCCGACATACACTATATCTTTTCCAAAGATATTCTCAAACACCGTCGCGCCAAGGCTGAAGACGCCTTCTACTTGAAAAAAGGAGAAACGTACCGCGACGATCTGCTGAGTATCCAGGCGTTCGGCTCGACCGATGTCGGCATTTCTTTCCTGATTCGTACCGCCGGCCGGGTCATTTTCCACGCCGGCGATTTGAATAACTGGCATTGGCAGGACGAATCGACGCCCCGGGAGGCCGCGGAAGCCGAAAAGAACTATTTGCGGGAGTTGGAAACGTTGGCTGCGGAAGTCACCCAACTGGATCTGGCGATGTTTCCGGTCGATCCGCGTATCGGGAGCGACTTTATGCGGGGAGCGCGCCAGTTTGTCGATCGGATTCAGGCGGCGGTCTTTGTCCCCATGCATTTTTGGGAGCGCCCGGCCGAGGTGGCGGCGTTCGGTGCGTATGCCGAAATGCACGGATGCCGGTATGTGCTGATTTCCGTCCCGGGAGAAGGGACTGATTTTTAAAGAAAAACAGTTTAATAATAAATAACCGGCCGTGGCCGGCAAAATCAATAAATATGGAAGTAAAAGGAAGATTCGACCATTTCAATATTAATGTATTGGATTTGGAAAAAAGTATCGCATTTTATAATAAGGCTTTAGGATTGAAAGAACATCATCGCAAAGAGGCTGCCGACGGCTCTTTCATCCTGGTTTATCTCACCGACGAACAAACCGGTTTCCTCTTGGAGCTTACCTGGCTCCGCGACCGCAAAGAACCCTACGAACTGGGTGATAATGAGAGCCATCTCTGTCTGCGCGTGGCCGGAGATTATGAGCAGGTGCGTCGCTACCATCAGCAAATGGGATGGGTGTGCTATGAAAATGAAGCAATGGGGCTTTATTTTATCCACGATCCGGACGATTATTGGATCGAAGTGCTACCATTATGATGTTGCTTAACATATCTTTTTGAAAAAACATGACAAAAATCAAGTATATCATAAAATTTCGGCGCAAAAGCATTGCAACTTCTCATAATCCTCTTATATTTGCTTCCTAGTTAAAGAGATTTTCATTATTAATCCTAAATATAAAATCATGGAGAAGCCTTATGTAGTAGGTATTGATATAGGTGGTACCAATACTGTTTTCGGAGTAGTGGATGCGAGAGGTACGGTTTTGTACAGCAGCTCGATCAAGACAGGAAAATACGTCGATATTGAAGACTATGTAACTGCGCTCGGCATCGGACTGACGCAGGTGATCGACCAGGCCGGCGGCCCCGAAAAGATCAAGGGAATCGGCGTCGGCGCTCCGAATGGCAACTACTTTAACGGTTGCATCGAATTTGCACCTAATCTTCCTTGGAAGGGGAAAATTCCTTTGGCTCAATTGATAAGCGAAAAAGTGGGTGGGATTCCCGTGGCGCTGACCAACGATGCCAACGCGGCTGCCATCGGTGAAATGACGTATGGAGCGGCTCGCGGTATGAAAGATTTTATCGTTATTACCCTCGGAACCGGTGTAGGTAGCGGTATCGTGATAAACGGCAATTTGGTATACGGCCACGACGGTTTCGCCGGCGAACTGGGCCACGTCATCGTACGTCGTAACGGACGTCAGTGCGGTTGCGGACGCCAGGGATGTCTGGAAGCATATACCTCGGCTACCGGTGTGGCCCGTACAGCTCGCGAATACCTCGAAATCCGCAAAGACGAAAGCTTATTGCGCGACTTCGATCCGTCCGACATCACTTCCAAGGATGTATACGATGCCGCCATGAAGAACGACAAACTGGCGCTGGAAATCTTCGAAACCACCGGCTCGATGCTGGGAGAAGCTTTTGCTAATTTCGTGGCTTTCTCTAGTCCCGAAGCCATCATCCTGTTCGGCGGTTTAACCAAAGCCGGCGATCTGATTATGGAACCGATCAAACGGGCGATGGAAGCCAATATGCTGAAAGTATTCGAAGGTAAAACGAAAGTATTATTCTCGCAACTCAAAGAAAGCGATGCCGCCGTATTGGGCGCAAGCGCACTCGGCTGGGAGGTAAGAACGCAAGATCCTTCGTTGGAAGTATAAGCCATCCCAAAAGGAAAAAAGCTATCGGCTGCTTCGGTTTCGCGACCGGATAAAAAAACCTCGTTTAGCTTACTCCCTTTTATGAAAACAAAATAAACAAAGCAAGCCGTATCGTGTAAAAACAAACCGATACGGCTTGTCGTTTTTTCGAAATGACTGGATCATCGGAATAACCGGATCATCGGAGAATCAATTAAAAAAGGAAGAAAATGAATCCACATCCTTTGCATCAATTTGTCTATTGCCCGGTATGCGGAGCAAAAACTTTTACCGAACGGA
>DBFJSK010000531.1:0-1861 GCA_048403675.1 Tannerellaceae bacterium
AAGGGTTAGTGCACGAAAAACATCTATTAAAAAACACACAAACTTACATAGCGTCAGCTTTTCCGGGTTCCCAATCGGTGACCGTCAATCTTTCGAATCTCAAAAAATGCCCGTCATAAACCAATTGGTACGTATAGGTATACCCTTTTTTCCACCGGATATTCCCCGGTAAAGAGAGGGCATAGCTTTTCCCGTCGATGGTAAAAAGCGCTTCCACCTCATCCGGTTTCATTTTGCGCACGGTAGGTAACACTTTCACAGCGGGCACCGACTGGTAGTGAGTCGTCAACAAAAGCGGCTGCGCCAGATGGAGTCGGGTAGGGGTCGATAGGCCGGTTCGGTCGGTAACTTCGCCCGTAACAAGGTCGAGTAACCCTTCCTGGGCTAGCAGGTTTCCGCCCCCCTTATTTCCGATCTGTACGCTACTAACCCGTCCGGGAGTATCGGCTTGGGAATGCCGGGCGATGCGGAAGACAATTTGCGACAAAGCATAATTCATATTCAACAAAACCATAGGCGATAAATAGTTTACCTTTTTATGTCCGAGGGTATGGGTTCCATACATATAGGCCACCGTCTCGGCCGCATTCGGCGCTATTTTCACCGGAATCCGCAGCGCGTCCGGATCTATATCGTTCCGGTAAGGTGCATACGCCACTACCGTAGCCGCTTGTCGGGAAAGCCAGACTTCCGGCTCGGTGCGCCAACAAATTTTTCCTTTTTCCCGTACGGCTTTCGCTTTTATGTTTCCATATTCTTTTTTGTTCGTATAGATAGCCTCGGTTCCGGCCGTATGCACGAATAATCCCAATTCCATTCCTTCGGAAAACGCCTGTGTGAAATTCAACGATTCGGTGGTAAGCGATTTCGTGATTATTTCCAACGGTTGCGTATGCGACAGCTCGTTTTCGACCGAAGTAAAAACCTGATCGTCCGTACAACTGTACGCAGCCACTACCAAACCGACAAATAATACTAATCTTTTCATTCTTTTTCCACTTTTTGTGTGTAACTTTCCGATGCACAAAGATCATTCGAAAACGTGGAAATAAAGCTGCAAACAATCTAAATCGTCGGTGAAATCGTATAAATACGACGGTTCAAATTATTTGCAAGGATCAAATAATCCAGCGAAGAAGCTCAATCAACCAATCGCAGGGTTATATTGTTAAATGGAAAGGAGAAGTGTGGCTTATGTTAGATAAAATTCAGCTTTTATTAAGCTTACAAGTATTCGGTTTTTGTATATTCGGAGGACTGACCCTTTTACTGCGGGCCCGGGATAACCGGGCAAAAAGAATTCTGGGATGGAGCATGTTGTTATGGGCTTCGCTGGCCGGCGTCCGGTTATCCGTCAACTGGTATATCCAAGACCAAAAAGAGGTACTCAATCCGAATGTATTGATAGCCGGTTGCCTGGTGATGGCCACCCTGGCCTGCTATGTAATCGAAGTGCTCCGGCCCGGGTATCTCACCTTCAAACGATTCGTTGTATATATATCGCCGGTCGTCGTCAGTGCAGGCGCTTACCTGGCCTACCGGTTTGCAGGCGGGGAAGTAGCGGAATATTATTCCATCCGCCACCTGTTTCCTCCTTTCACCCTCGACATGGCTTTGCGTTTGCTGATCTTTTTCCTTACCTTGGGCTATATGGCGCTGCCGGTTTACCTCGTTTTGCGTTATAGCAAAGAGTTTACTGCTTATCTGATCCAGAATGTAGCCGATCCGGAAGATTATGATCTGGATTGGTTACGCAAGATCATGATTATTCTTTCGGTAATGTACGTGTTTTATCTCATTTTGTTGGTTACCGACAGTGCCGTGTTGTATGTAATCGATAAAACCACGATCTTGATTATTT
>DBFJSK010000532.1:0-4590 GCA_048403675.1 Tannerellaceae bacterium
CCATATAATAATATTTGGAGGGGTTGTCATGTTTACCCCTGACAATCACTTCATAGTGCAAGTGGGGGCCGGTCGATTTCCCGGTATTGCCCACCTGGCCGATCACTTCCCCACGGGTCACCTTCTGGCCTACCCGGGCTTTGAATTTGCTCATATGCCCGTATAAGGTCTGAAAGCCGTATCCGTGGTCAATCATCAAGCAATTCCCGTATCCTTGTTTCCAGCCGGCGAAGGTTACCACGCCGTTGCCGGTAGCATAGATCTCCGTCCCGACCTTGGCCGAGAAGTCCATGCCCGAATGGAATCGGGGTGTACGGTAAATCGGGTCGATCCGTACGCCGTAACCCGAAGCCGTACGCCGCAAGTCCTTGTTGGAAATCGGCTGGATGGCGGGTATGCATTTACTCTTTTCTTCCTGGTTTTTCCCCATGGCAATCAATTCTTCCAATGAATTCGATTGAATATAAAGTTGTTTGCGCAACATATCCATTTTTTGCGTGGTCGATACCACCAAATCCGGGTTCGACAGTTCCATCAAATGCTCGTAGCGGTTGCTTCCCCCGAATCCCGATTTGCGTACCGATTCCGGAATGGATTCGGCCTGGAAAATAGCCCGGTACAAGTTCTCGTCGCGCTGCTGGATGTCGTCGAGTACTTCCAAGGCGTTGCTGAGCCGGAGCGACAGCACTTCGTATTGGGTTTGCAACAGCTTATTCTCTTTTCTCAGTTGCGATTCCATCGGGGAGTCGATTACGTACATCATGACGAAAAAAGTGGCTACCCCGAAAGCGATCCCTGTACTCAAGTGACGTAAAATAGAGAAAAAACGATCTCTGGCGGATGGATACACCCGTTCGTAACTAAGGGTATTGGGATTATATAAGTAGTATGTTTTGCGTGTTTTAAACAGTTTCATCGATTATTTTTTAGTAGGATGCACGCAAAAATAATAAATTCCGTACTTTTGCAAATTGTTTTTCAGAATATTAACGAGAACTATAAGATAGAATATGTTGACAGCAAAAGAAATCCGTGAATCCTTCAAAACCTTTTTCGCTTCGAAGGAACACCAGATCGTACCCTCCGCCCCGATGGTGGTTAAAGGCGATCCTACCTTGATGTTTACCAATGCAGGAATGAATCAGTTTAAAGATATTATCCTGGGCAACGTACCCCGGAAATATCCGCGGGTGGCAGACTCCCAGAAATGTCTGCGTGTCAGCGGAAAGCATAACGACCTCGAAGAAGTAGGGCACGATACCTACCACCACACCATGTTCGAAATGTTGGGGAACTGGTCGTTCGGCGATTATTTCAAAAAAGAAGCGATCAACTGGGCTTGGGAATATTTGGTGGAAGTGCTCAAACTGAATCCCGACCGGTTGTATGCCACCGTCTTCGAAGGCAGCCCGTCGGAAGGCCTCGAACGCGATAACGAAGCCGCCGGTTATTGGGAACAATATTTGCCGAAAGAACATATTATCAACGGAAACAAACACGATAATTTCTGGGAAATGGGCGATACCGGCCCCTGCGGCCCTTGCTCGGAAATACATATCGACTTGCGCTGCGAAGCCCAGCGGGCGGCTGTTCCGGGCCAGGACATGGTGAACAAGGATCATCCGCAGGTGATCGAGATCTGGAACCTGGTCTTTATGCAATTCAACCGCAAAGCCGACGGCTCGTTGGAGCCGCTGCCGGCCAAGGTAATCGATACCGGCATGGGCTTCGAGCGGCTTTGCATGGCGCTTCAAGGCAAAATCTCGAATTACGATACGGATGTATTCCAGCCTATTATTCAGGTTATCGCCGGCATGACCGGAGCCGTATACGGCGAAGAGAAAGAAAAAGATATTGCGATGCGCGTGATTGCCGACCATATCCGCACCATCGCTTTCTCGATTACCGACGGCCAATTACCTTCGAATGCAAAAGCCGGCTATGTCATCCGCCGTATTTTGCGTCGCGCTGTGCGCTACGGCTATACTTTTCTGGGACGCCGCGAAGCGTTCATGTATAAATTGTTGCCCGTCCTGATCGAAACGATGGGCGACGCTTATCCCGAACTCGTTGCACAACAGAACCTGATCGGGAAGGTAATCAAAGAAGAAGAAGAATCTTTCCTGCGCACGCTGGAAACCGGCATCCGTTTGCTGGATAAAAAGATGGAAGAAACGAAAGCGGCCGGTACCAACGTGTTGAGCGGCGTCGATGCGTTCACGCTGTACGATACCTATGGTTTCCCGTTGGATCTGACCGAATTGATCTTGCGCGAAAAAGGAATGGAAGCCAATATCGAGGAGTTCAACGCTGAAATGCAGAAACAGAAAGAACGGGCCCGCAACGCCGCCGCCATCGAAACCGGCGACTGGATTACGCTGAAGGAGGGCGAAAGCCGCTTCGTGGGCTACGATCTGTTTGAATGTGAAGCCGAAATCCTGCGTTACCGCCAGATCAAACAAAAGAATAAGGTATTCTATCAGATCGTACTCGATCAAACTCCTTTCTATGCCGAAATGGGGGGCCAGGTAGGCGATAGCGGCTGGCTGATTGCCGACGATGAAAAGGTGGAAGTACTGGATACCAAGCGCGAGAATAACCTACCGGTTCATCTGGTGGCCAAGTTACCGAACGATGTAACCGCTACCTTCGTAGCCAAGATCGACCGGAAGAAACGCATTCAGACCGAATGCAACCACTCGGCTACCCACCTGCTTCACGAAGCGCTCCGGGAGGTGCTCGGCGCGCATGTGGAACAAAAGGGGTCGTATGTTTCGCCCCATTCTTTGCGTTTCGACTTCTCCCATTTCCAGAAGGTTACCGACGAAGAAATCCGGCAGGTGGAAAAACGGGTGGGCGAAAAAATCCGGGCGAACTATCCGCTGGAAGAACACCGCAATATGCCGATCGCCGAGGCGAAAGCGCTGGGCGCGATGGCTTTGTTCGGCGAGAAATATGGCGATGAGGTGCGGGTTGTAAAATACGGCTCGTCGATCGAGCTTTGCGGGGGAACGCATATTCCGGCTACCGGCATGATCGGGTCGCTGCGTGTAGTAGGCGAAAGTTCGATTGCCGCCGGCGTGCGTCGTATTGAAGCCGTCACTGCAGAGGGCGCCGAAGAATTCGGATATGTTCAACAAGATTTGATCCGGGAAGTGCGTACGTTGTTGGGGAATATGCCGAATATCGCACAGGCTATCCGCAAATCGATCGAAGAAAACAGCGAAATGAAAAAGCAACTGGAGGATTATGTAAAAGAAAAAGCCGGCCAGTTGAAAAAAGAAATCGTCGCTAAAGCCGTCGAAAAGAACGGTGTGAAGCTGATGACCTTCGTCGGAAAAGGCAATATGGATGCCATGAAAGATGTGGCTTTCCAGATCAAAGGCGAAACGAAAGACAGCTTTATGTTTGTAGCCGGTATTATCGACGATGCCAAATGTTCGCTAATGGTCATGCTCAGCGACGACCTGGTAGCCGACGGCCTGAACGCCGGCAAACTGGTAAAGGAAGCAGCCAAGCATATCCAGGGCGGTGGCGGCGGCCAACCTCATTTCGCTACGGCGGGCGGTAAAAATGTGAATGGCCTTACGATTGCCCTAGATGCGGTGATCGAGGCGGCCGGTCTGAAATAAACCGCTTCGAAAATTTATGACATAAGGACGGCGTGTCGGGTATCCGGCACGCTTTTTTTCGTCTGTTCCATCTTGCTGCCTTTCGCACCTTGGCAAAGATCGCTTCCCCCCGGCGGGGCAAGCCCGGCGGAACGTGTTTTTTTAGCAAATCGCCGACTAGGGCGGATTTTTTATTGCCCGTTTTGATAATCGGAATACAAACCCTACCTTTGCCGCTCAGGTTGCACTAAATAAAAACGATATGTCCGAACAAAAAGTGGTCATTTGCAAAGCGCTGAAAACGGAATTGCAAGATTTCCTTTCCGCCCTTTCTTACGATAAATTATTCGTCCTCACCGATACCCATACCCGCGAAAAATGTTTTCCTCTGATACAGGATGTTCCCGCTATCCGGGAAGCCTCGCTGCTGACGGCAAAAGCGGGCGATATGCACAAGAATTTGGAACAAATGGCGATGATCTGGGAACATTTCTCTACGCATGGGGCCTCGCGCAACTCCTTGTTAATTAATTTGGGGGGCGGCATGATTACCGATATGGGCGGTTTTGCGGGCGCTACCTTTAAGCGGGGGATTCGTACCATTAATATTCCTACTACCTTGATGGCTTCGGTCGATGCGGCGGTAGGAGGGAAGACGGGGATTAATTTTCAAGGACTGAAAAACGAAATCGGTTCGTTCTATCCTCCTTTATGTGTTTTTATCGATTCCGAATTTTTGCGTACGCTCGATCGGGATAACCTGCTTTCGGGATATGCGGAGATGATTAAGCACGGATTGATTAGTTCGATGGATACGTATGCTTCGGTAATGTTGTTCGACCTGGATCAGCCGATGGATTATGGTTTTATCAATCGGTTGGTGGCTCAGTCGGTCGCTGTGAAGCAGCGCATCGTGGCCGAAGATCCGAAAGAAAAAGGGATTCGGAAAGCGCTGAACTTCGGTCATACGATAGGGCAT
>DBFJSK010000533.1:0-9846 GCA_048403675.1 Tannerellaceae bacterium
TTCAATTTATTGAAGTTGAATTTGAAAGATGCCGATGCCGACGGTTCGTTGAAATATATTGTTTCTACCTACGATCCCCTCGACCAGGTGATCCGCGACGGCTATTATCCGGGCGGCCGGAAGATTATTTCGTTCGTGAATATTTTGCAGCACGATGTATTTCCGCTGGCCGATACGCTCGATAAGCTGTTGCACGTGGGCCAGGACGAGATGGGGCGCCCGGTGGAAATTGAATTTGCGGTGAATATGGATCCCAGGCAGCCCGATCGGGCTACTTTTTATCTGTTGCAGATCCGCCCTATCGTGGATAATAAGGAAATTATGGAGGAAGACCTCACGTTGGTGGAGAATGAAGAGACGATTCTATCTTCTACCAGTGTGTTGGGACATGGCATTGTGAGCGATGTGCAGGATGTGGTGTATGTGAAAACCGGCGCTTTCAGTTCTTCCAACAACCAATTGATTGCGTACGAGATCGAGAAATTGAACCGTCAGTTGGCAGAGGAGGAACGCGGTTACGTATTGGTCGGGCCCGGGCGGTGGGGAAGTAGTGATTCGTGGTTGGGCATTCCGGTGAAATGGCCGCATATCAGTAACGCGCGGGTGATTGTGGAATGCGGGTTGGAGAATTATCGGGTTGATCCGAGCCAGGGGACGCATTTTTTCCAGAATCTCACTTCGTTCGGGGTGGGGTATTTTACCGTGAATCCTTTCAAGGGAGATGGATGGTTTGATGAAGCTTTTCTGAATGCCCAGCCGGCGCTGGCGGAGACGGAGTACCTCAGGCATGTGCGTTTCGAGCGTCCGGTCGTGATTAAGATGGATGGAAAGAGAAGCCTGGGGGTGGTGCTTAAACCTTAAAAAAGGGATAGGGACGGAAGCCCCTGGGGAACGATAAAGCGGCGTGTCTGGGAGGTTGCGAAGAAAGCCGGATAAGCTTCATGGAGGAGCGTATTATCCGGCGGATAGATCGGCCGGCGCGGATTCGCCCCTTCTCTGCCGGAGTTTCTTGTTGGATTTTTATTTTTCGCCGGGCCTTTTTTCGGGCCTTCGTACCGTCCCTATCGACCGTCCGCGGCAGGCAGATACTTCTCCTTCAGATACGCGTAAATAGCCAATTGGGAACGCACCTTTTCCGGCCGCTCGTCGTATTTAAAGTTATTCCTGAGCTGATCGTCGATCAGACAAGCTTTCACATTATCACTCAACTGGATTTGCACGATCCGGATAATTTCCTGCTTGATTTCCGGATCCAGTATCGGAAAAGCCGTTTCGATACGCCGGTTCAGATTCCGTCGCATCCAGTCGGCCGACGTGAGGTACACCTCTTCCTTGCCGTCATTATAAAAATACCAAATCCGCGCATGTTCCAGAAACATATCCACGATCCGTGTAATCCGGATATTCCGGCTGTACGGCTGCCCCGGCACCAGGCAACAAATTCCCCGAACGATGAGGTCGATTTCCACCCCTTTCTCGCTCGCCCGGTAAAGTTCGTCGATCATATGCTGATCGTGCAGCCCGTTCATCTTCAAAACAATCCTTCCCCTACGTCCGGCCTCGGCATGCTCGATCTCCCTTTCAATCAACTCGAATAGACGCGGCACCATATTGAACCGGGCTACCAGCAAATGGCGGAAAACCGGCTCCGTCAGTTTCCCTTCCAAGACGGCGAATACCTTGTTGATGTCTTCGATCATCTCTTCGTTCGAAGTCAGCAGCGCCATATCCGAATAGATTTTGGCCGTCTTCTCATTGAAATTACCCGTACTCAAATAGGCATAGTTGCGGCGTTTATTGCCCATCTCGGTATTCTTTTGCAGAATCACCGCTACTTTGGCATGCACTTTCAGCCCCGCAAGACTATAGATGATCCGAATGCCCGCCTGCTCCATCCGTTCGGCGGTCGTCATGTTATTTTCCTCGTCGAAACGAGCTTTCAGTTCCACAAATACCGTTACCTTTTTGCCGTTCTGGGCGGCGCTGACCAAGGTATTAATCACTGCCGAGTTCTCCGCCACCCGGTATTGGGTGATCTTGATTTCGTCCACTTTCGGATCGAAAGCGGCTTCCATCAGAAAACGGAGCAGGTAATCGAAGGATTGGTAGGGAAAATGCAGCAAGACGTCGCGCTTTTTCAATACTTTGAATATCGATCGGTTAGGCTCCAAAAAAGGTACGCGCATCGGGGCCGGCACCTGTTGTTCCAATTCTTTTCCGCGCGGATTGGGCAGTTTGCTGAGATCCTGCAAATTCAGGTAACGCCCCCCTACTACCAAATCGTCGGTCGTAATACCGAACGCTTCGCAGATAAAGGCCAGGAAATCGGCCGGCATGGCCCGATCGTACATAAACCGGCTGAGGGCGCCTATCTTCCTTTTTTTAACTTTTTTTCTGAGACTTTCCAGCAGATTGCCCCCCCTTTCGTCCTCCAGGTAAATATCGGCGTCTCTGGAAATCTTGATGCTGTAGCAACTGTCGATATGATAGCCGGGGAATATGCTGGGCAGGTTGGCCCGGATAATGTCGTCGATGAACATCAGGTAAAAACAACCCTCATGAGGTGGCAATTCAATGAAACGGGGCACTTTGGCGAAGGGAATCTTCATCAAGGCGTATTGATATTCGGGCGTATAGTCCGGGCTGAAAAGCCGTTTGCTTTTCTTTACCATCCGGATGACCAGGTAAAGCCGCCGGTCGCGGATAAAGGTGCGGATATCGCCGGCCTGGATCATCACAGGAGCCAAAAAGGGAAAAACTTCTTCGTTGAAATAGTTGTGAACGAAGGCTTCGTGAAAAGGTTCCGGACAACTGTCCTGGTAGAGATAGATATGTTGCCGATTCAATTCGGGCAATACTTTTTCCGAAAAGATGCGGTAATATTCCCGTTGCTGCCGGTTCACTTCGCGGGTGATTTCGGCCAGGGTTTCTTCGGCTTCGGCCCCGCTTTCCTCGGTGAAGTTTTTTTTCAGGATGACACCGCGGTGCTCAGCTACGCGGATTTCATAAAATTCTTCCAAATTGGAGGAATAGATGGAAAGGAACTTAATTCGCTCATAAATAGGAAGTGCGTCGTCTTCCGCCTCCAACAGGACACGGTAGTTGAACGACAGCCAACTGACATCCCGCTTAAAGTATTGATATGAATTCTCCATAATATGCTTATCTTCGGCTGCGTAAATATAGATACTTTTACCGAAATAAACGAACGCTTATGTTTAAAGTTGGTCTTCTTTCAGATACCCACGGTTATTGGGACGACAAGTATGCGACGTATTTCAACGACTGCGATGAAATATGGCATGCCGGCGATATGGGTTCGGACTTGCTGGCGGGGCGCCTGGCTGCACTCAAGCCGCTCCGGGCGGTATACGGCAATATCGACGGCCAGACGCTGCGCCTGCAATATCCTAAAATCGCTCATTTCACCGTTGAAGAAGTGAAGGTGATGATGACGCATATCGGCGGCTATCCTGGGCGGTATAATCCGGAGATACGGGCTGAATTGTATGCCACACGGCCGAATCTGTTTATCACCGGCCATTCGCATATTTTGAAGGTGGGATTCGACCGGAATTTGAATTGTCTGCATATCAACCCCGGGGCTGCGGGAAAAAGCGGTTTCCACCAGGTTCGTACGTTGGTGCGGTTTGCGATCGACCAAAAGGAGATCAAAGAGTTGGAAGTGATCGAGCTGGGCTCCCGGTAGGGGCAGAATCAGCTTTCGGCAGTCGCGTCGGGATGGCCGGTGTCGGAGACGTCGTCGGGACAGCTATGGGAAGAGGGAGCAGCCGGATGGGTCGCGCAGAAACGTTCGGCCAGTAGAATCGTATTTTGCAGGTAAGGAAATTCTTTTTCGAAATAACTGCTGAAAATACCGCTAGAGAGGTTCTCTTCAATCTGCTTGGGCGTCCAAAGCTTGCCGGTAGGACGTTTGATCTGTTCCAACAGCGTTTCATCGCTCAGACTGATTACATACAAGGAGACGAGGTGTTTTACTTTTTCGTCTTCGAAGGTATACCGGATCAGGAAGCGGGGGGCGATGTGCTTGTCGTCGGCCAGGGGGCCGATCGCTTCCCGTACGGTTTGCTCGATGCTATGATGGAAGAGCACGTATTGGTGGAAGGGATAGTCGAGCGTATCGGGCGAAACGTACTCTTCGCTGCTGCGTTTGACCAGATAGAGCATGTCGCGGTAAAGCACGGCGACCCGCACGACGGGATGATAGTATTTCTTCGGCAGCGAGCGGCTGACCGAACGGGCGATGCAGCCGGTTACTTTGCCTTTTTCATTTAATACGGGCAGCCACATTTCTTTGCGCAGACTGCCTCGCATCAACGACAACCGGATTTGTTCGTAAGCCATAATCGCCAGGCCGATCACGACACCCAAATCGCGGTAAATGAATTGTTCGAGCCGCGGGCTGTGCATAGTATCGGGCATAATGCTGTAGACGAGGATGACGAACAAGTGCAAGGTATAAATATTTTGCGTGAGTTGCGAAACAAAATAGAACTCGTTGAGCGTGGTGCGTATCAGGGTACGTTTATAACGGGGCTTCTTCGAGTCGCGCACCCGCTTAATCACCGTGTGCCGGGTAAAACCTACCAGGGTGAGCACCACCACGAGCAGGATTTCGGTAATCAGCGGGGAGTAGATAAAGAGAACGGGTTCCAGTTTCAAGCAAAGGAACCCGGCGAACAGGATAAGCGTAGCGGCCGAAGGCAGGAGCATAAACTGATATACCTTATCCCTGAGCAGTACCTGAAAGAGGAAAAGGCAAAGAAAACAAAAGGCAAATCCGATCAGGAAGGATAATAAATACGAAAAATAATTATCTAAAAACATGAACAGGAGTAACGGCGTAAGGCCGACTGCCTGGTTATCCAGTCCTTTTTTCACATATTCCATTCCTTTCCCCTTCCTTTCATCATTATATTAAACAACAAAAAATATACGCAAAGGTTCTCTTTTCGCATCAGACATGCTTTTCCGCATGGTACGACGAGCGAACTAACGGTGCGCTTTCTACTTTAGGCAATCCTTTTTCTAAGGCTTTTAATTTGTATATCTCAAAACGTTCAGGCGTAACATATTCCTCAACAGGAATATTCCTTCGAGAGGGTTGCAAATATTGGCCGATGGTAAGTATCGAAACGCCTACGGCTACCACGTCGTCCATCAATGTGTATACTTCTTCTTCGGTTTCTCCCAGCCCCACCATCAGGCCGGTTTTGGCTGTCACCCCCTTGCGGGCGATTTCGGCAAGTACCGCCAGGCTGGTGTCATACCGGGCGGCGCTGCGTACGCCGGGCGTCAAGCGGCGCACGGTTTCCATATTATGGGAGATGATCTCCGGGGCTGCGTCGGCTACCTGATCTACCAAATCGAGCCGTCCCTGGAAATCAGGTATCAGCACTTCCAACGTCGTCTCCGGATTCACCGCTTTGATTTGCCGGATGGTTTCCACCCAATGAGCGGCGCCCAGATCGGGCAGGTCGTCGCGATCGACCGATGTCACCACAGCATGGCGAAGCCCCATCAACCGGATGCTCTCGGCCACCCGGGCCGGTTCTTCCGGATCGAGCGGCAGCGGGCGCCCGGTCTGGGTATTGCAAAAGCGGCAGGAGCGGGTGCAAATGTCGCCGGCTATCATAAAGGTGGCCGTACCGCGGCTCCAACATTCGCCCATATTGGGGCATTTGCCGCTGGTGCAGATCGTATGCAGGCAATGCGATTCGACAATGCTTTTCGTACGGGTGAACTGTTCGTTTCCGCGGAGCCGGATTTTCAGCCAGTCGGGCTTTTTCAGATGGGTCGCCATTTTATAAATGCTCGAATAAATAGTTGGACATTTTGGTATAGAGATGGTGCCGGGTATTTCCGCCGCGGATACCGTGATCTCTGTCTTTATACACATGCATGTCGAATTGTTTGCCGGCCTGTACCAGGGCTTCGGCGTATTCCATCGTCTGCATGAAGTGGACGTTGTCGTCGGCCGTACCGTGAATCAGCAACAACCGGCCTTGCAAATCGTTTACCTTGCGCAAGGGGGAAGTAGCCGCATAGCCTTCGAAATTTTCCTGAGGCGTACGCATAAAGCGTTCGGTATAGACCGAATCGTAATATTTCCAGTCGGTAGGGGGCGCTACGGCAATTCCGATTTTGAAGGTTCCGTCGCCCGTGCTGAGGGCCATCAAGGTATTGTAGCCTCCGAAGCTCCAGCCCCAGATGGCCATGCGGTCTTTGTCCACGTAAGGCAGTTTGCCCAGGGCGCGGGCGGCTTCTACCTGGTCGCGCGATTCGATTTCGCCCATCCTGAGGTAGGTGCATTTGCGGAAGGCTTCGCCGCGGGCGCCTGTGCCGCGACCGTCCACGCATACTACGATAATGCCGTGCGCAGCGAGGTATTGCTCCCAATCCAGGGCGTACTGATCGAGCACTTGTTGGGAGTTGGGGCCGCTATATTGCGTCATTAGCACCGGGTATTTTTTCGAAGGATCGAAGTCGGCCGGTTTGACCATCCAGGCATTCAGTTCGTAGCCCGAAGGGGTTTCTATCTGGATAAATTCTTTGGGCGAAACGGCGTAGCCGGCCAGCTTTTCTTTCAAGGCTGCGTTGTCCTGCAAGACGCGGAGCGATTTGCGGGTTTTCGTTTCGTTCACCGTGATGCGGGCGGGGGTAGCGGCGTTCGAGAAGGTATTTACAAAGTAAGCGAAGTTGCTGCTGAAATCGGCATCGTTGGTTCCGGTTTCGGCGGACAATTTCGTTTTCACCCCTTTGGCGTCGATTTTATATACCGACCGGCGGATCGGACTTTCTTCGGCCGACTGGTAGTAGACGGTTTTCGTCGCTTCATCGATGCCAAGGAAACGGGTGACATCCCAGTTGCCTTTGGTCACCTGGCGTTGCATGACGCCGGTGGGAGAATAAAGGTAGACGTGGGCGTAGCCGTCCTGTTCGCTCACATAGGTAAATCCGTCTTTCATAAAATGGATGGAGGTGAGCCAGTCGGAATCCACATAGGCTTTGTTTTCCTCGCGAAGGATGAGCCGGAACACGCCGCTCTTGGGGTTGGCGTAATACATGTTGAACAGGTTCTGTTGGCGGTTCAGCGTCATCACGGCCAGTTGATCCGGATTTTGGGTAAATACGATGCGGGGAATATAGACATCGCCTTCCACCGGTACCTTCAGTTCCTTGGTGTCTTTGGTGGCCACGCTGTAGGCGTGGAGACTTACTTTCGAATTTTTTTGCCCGGCTTTCGGGTATTTGTAGGTATAATAGCCGGGATAAAGGCCGTCGCCGTATACTTGCATCGAGTATTCAGGTACTTCCGATTCATCGAAGCGTACGAAAGCCAGGTATTCGCTGTCGGGCGACCAGGCCATCAGGTTCGTCACAGCAAATTCTTCTTCGTATACCCAGTCGGTGATGCCGTTGAGTATTTTGTTCAGTTCGCCGTCTTTGGTAACTTGTACTTCGGTATCGTAGTCGAATTTTTTCAGCCAGATGTTGTTGTCGCGTACGTAAGCGCAGAAGCGGCCGTCGGGCGAAAAGGTGGGAATCATTTGTTTGCCGGGCGCTTCGGTCAGCGGTTTCACATAGTTGCGGCGTACATCGTAATCGTATACGCGGGCTTTCCAGGAACGGCGGTAGATGGGTTCGGTTTCACGCCAAACCAGGATACGGTGGCCGGTGCTGTTGATCGTATAGCCGTCGAACGTGTCGAAGGTGCATTCGCGGGCCGTTTGCGTATTGAAAAGGGTATCCACCGGTTGGCCGGTGCGGTAGGAATATTTCACAATCATGTTGCGGGCCTTATTCATGGCCGTGTAATGTTCTCCGTCGGGTAGCGAACGGATTTCGCCGACATCGGTCGACTGACGGAAGGCTCCGTCTGTGATTTCTTTCAACTCGATCTGTTTGTTCCCTGCCCGGGCAGATCCCGACACGCCTGCTGCAAGGGCTAACGAAAGCAGTAAGCAATAACCTAATCGTTTCATGAATACCAATGTTTCAGATTTTAAGGGGCAAAGTTAATATTTAATCGTGTTAAATGAAGATTATGGATTATCTTTGTGTGTGAATAATATGAAAACATATCGGGAATTCGGGGACTTTTTAAAGGAAATATTCCCCTTCAAAGTACAAAAAATATCGATTAATGCCGGGTTTACCTGTCCTAATCGCGACGGGACGAAAGGTTTCGGCGGTTGTACTTATTGTAATAATCAGACATTCAGTCCGGAGTATTGCCATACGGAGAAAAGTGTCGGAGCGCAAGTGTCGGAAGGCATTCGCTTTTTTTCGCGCAAATACCCTGAAATGAAATATCTGGCTTATTTCCAAGCGTATACCAATACTTATGCTTCGCTGGAGGCTTTGATAAGGCTGTACGAAGAAGCTTTGGCCCATCCGGAGGTAGTGGGATTGATTATCGGTACTCGCCCCGATTGTATGCCCGACGCCTTGCTGGACTACCTGGCGGACTTGTCCCGGCGACGGTTCGTACTGGTGGAATACGGCCTGGAAAGTACGCTCGACAAAACGTTGCGCCGGATCAACCGCGGACATACCCAAACTGAATCGGAAGCCGCCGTTCGCCGCACGGCTGAAAGGGGGATTTACACGGGGGCGCATTTGATTTTAGGATTGCCGGGGGAAACACGTGAAGAGATTCTCTTGCACGCCGGTCGTCTTTCGGCATTACCGCTTACCACCTTGAAGTTGCATCAACTGCAATTGATCCGTCAAACGCGGATGGCGCAGGAATATGCGGAAAATCCCGACGAGTTTCATTTGTACGAGGTGGATGACTATATCGATCTGGCCATTGATTTCATCGAACGGCTGTCGCCGCAGATCGTGGTGGAGCGTTTTGTCTCCCAGTCGCCCAAAGAGTTGTTGATTGCGCCCGATTGGGGCTTGAAAAATTTCGAATTTACGGAGAAACTGCGCAAACGCATCCGTGAGCGGGATACCTGGCAGGGGAAGTTCTTTACTGCTCCGGCCGGAAGATAGTTTTTAGGGCTGAACGGGAATCAGGTCGCCTTGGTATTGAATTCCTTGTTTATTGACAGGGGTGACGTCGATAGTAGCCGAACCGCCGGGAAAAATCCGGAGCTGGAAAGTGTACTGGTCTTCTTTTGTCCGGGTTTTGAATTCAATCCGGGCGGTTTTCTTTTTATTGTACGAAAGTTCGTAGTCGCTGACAAGCGCCTCGAAATTCATTCCTTCTCCGCCTCCGTACGGCAGGGAATAGGCGCGCCCGTAATAAGGTAAATAGGAAAGGATCGAGTCGCCGCGCAATTCGAGGGAGTAAAGGGTGGTTAGATTCACGGCGCCGCCCCTGGCGGGAAGCGCCCGGTTTACCTGGATCCGAAACCTCCCGCTGTCGATTTCTTCTTTTACCGCTTTTTCTTTGGCTTCTTTTCTTTTCGCTTTTGTTTGGGCATAGAGGGATTGGCCTCCCAAAAGCAGGCCAATCCCTAACATACATACTCCTTGCAACCTTTTCATACCTGTAAATACTTTCTACTTTGTTGATTCTATGACAACGGGAGGAACAAAAGGTTTAGAGACGCTCTTTTAAATTAACTTAAACCTGCGTCTTTTTGTGTTCGCCTGCGGGCTGCCAGCCTTAATTCCTATGACGCATAGCCGAAATCCGGCATAAGGCAGGCGCTAAAAACAGCAGAATCGATACCGCTTGCATTTTTCATCACACTCGGTGTCAAGTCTTTCACCAAGTCGGGCGATTCCCTTCTAAAACTAAATTAATTAACATCACAAAAATAACAAACATCATAAACATCACAAGATTAATTGGATCTGAAAATATTT
>DBFJSK010000534.1:0-11593 GCA_048403675.1 Tannerellaceae bacterium
TGCCAGTGCAATCCGGATTGCACTGGCATCTAATTTCGATTGCACCGGCATGAAATTGCAACTCCTTGGAGGCATGTATGTAATATGTTGAATATGAGTTATATGCGAAAGGCGGGTTGGCGGGCTTGCAGAGGGGATGCTTATTGTATTATTTTAAATTTTGAAACGCACCCTTTTGTGGATTTGGACTCTACGGTTTGCCGCCCCGGCGGCGGTAGGGTGGTGGGGCGGGAGATGGAGTCCGGGTAATTTGTAGGGAGAACAACTTGTTTCCGTTTCCGTTACTCCGGCTGCCGGTTGATCCTTAATATGTCTCTATTCCTATTAAAAACAACTATTATGCCGGGTTTAACGCTATTTATGTCTATCTTTGTTCCAAATAAACGAAGATAGGCTGCACCTCGGCATAATCAAACAGCGTTTGCTTCTGCGCTCGGCTTGCACTATCTTTGTTCCAAATAAAACGAAGATAGGCTGCACCCCGGTGGCACCGGGTCACGCTTGTGGCCGCATTCGGTTTACACTATTTGCGTACGATAAAGACGATATTATGCCAGATACTAAGGAACAATTCGAAAAGGTCATTTCCCAATGCAGGGAATTGTTTGCAAAAAAACTGAAAGATTACGGCCCCTCGTGGCGTATCATGCGTCCCCAGTCGGTTACCGACCAGTTGTTTATCAAAGCCAATCGCATCCGTAGCCTGGAAATAAAAGGAACCAGCCGGATCAACGAAGGAATCCGTCCCGAATTTATCGCCATCGTCAATTACGGCGTGATCGGGCTTATCCAACTCGCCCTCGGTTTTGCCGACACGACCGATTTGTCCGAAGAAGAAGCCCTCGCGCTTTACGATACATACATTACCCAAACCAAGGAGTTGATGTATGCCAAAAATCACGATTACGACGAAGCTTGGCGCAACATGCGGATCAGTTCGTATACCGATTTGATCCTGATGAAAATTTACCGTACCAAACAAATCGAAAGCCACGACGGCCGTACCCTGGTGTCGGAAGGAATCGACGCGAATTACATGGATATGGTGAATTATGCCCTTTTCGGCTTAATCAAACTGGAATACCCCGAAGCAGAATAACGCATGAAAAAGAACGGAAAAATAGCCAAAATAGCAGCCGAATGCGGCCGGATACTCATCGGCCTGGTCTTTATTTTTTCCGGTACCGTCAAAGCGATCGACCCGATGGGAGGCGCCATCAAGATTGACGATTACCTCGGCGCGTTCGGGCTGGGCCAGTTGCAGCCTTTTGCCGTGATGCTCTCGTTCAATTTGTCCGCTATCGAATTTACCCTCGGCGTTTGCGTGCTGTTGGGCGTATACCGGCGCTATACCTCTTTGCTGACACTTGTTTTCATGGCCTTTATGACGCCGCTTACGCTCTATCTGGCCCTATTCAACCCGGTATCCGATTGCGGTTGCTTCGGCGATGCGCTGGTAATCAGCAATTGGGAAACCTTCTTCAAAAATGTCGTCTTGCTCGCCGCCGCCGTAGTCGTATTCGTGTACAACCAGCGGTTGACCGCTTTTTATACCTATAAAGTCTATTGGTTCGTCGCGCTCTTCGCCTACGTTTACGCCATCGGTTTCGCCTATCGCAATTACAATCATCTGCCGCTTGTCGATTTTCGCCCTTATAAAGTAGGCGCAAATATTCCCCGGTTGATGGAAATTCCCGAAGGCGCGCCTCAGGACGAATACGCCTATGCGTTTATTTATGAAAAAGACGGCGTTAAAAAAGAATTTTCGCTCGACGATGTGCCGGCCGGCGATAGCACCTGGACGTTTGTGGAATCCAAAACGGAATTGATCCGGGAGGGGTATGTGCCCCCCATCACTTCCTTCCCGGTATACAATGAAAAAGGCGAAGACGTATCCGAACGTTTATTGCACGATACGACAGCCGTGTTATTGCTCGTTTCTCCGAAACTCGAAAAGGCCGACGATGCACGGATCGACGAAATCAACGAGATTTACGATTATGCCCTCGAACGCGGGATGGATTTCTATTGCGTCACCGGCTCGGGAGAAGAAGCCATCGGCCAATGGATCGATAACACAGGCGCCGAATACCCCTTCCTCAAAGCCGACGATGTGTTGTTGAAAACGATCATCCGCTCCAATCCCGGCCTTGTACTGCTCAAAGAAGGCACCATCCTGGGCAAATGGCATGTAAACGATTTGCCCACGGAATACGAAATGGAGCGTGTTTTCACCGCGCGTCTGACCGGCAGCGGCATAAAAAATAAAGAACAAGACGCGTTGCTAACCAACCTATTTACTTTTACCGTACCTTTGCTGCTCGTCTGGCTGTACGATTTTCTTCGGAATCGGTTGCCCCGGCGCCGACGCCGCCAGCCGGCTCCGAAGGAAGGAACGGCTTGACCCCCCCCGGACATGTTGAAATATATTGTGTTACATATTTAAATTACTTGAGTTATGAGAAAGAATATTGTTGCAGGAAACTGGAAAATGAACACCACGCTTGCCGAAGGGCTGGCTTTGGCAAAAGGGTTGGATGAAGCGCTGAAAGGCAAAACTCCCAATTGCGATGTGATTATCGGAACACCTTTCACCCATCTGGCCAGCGTAGCCGCCGCTATCGACACAGATAAAATCGGGGTAGCCGCAGAAAACTGCGCCGACAAGGAAAAAGGAGCTTATACAGGCGAAGTTTCGGCTGCTATGGTAGCTTCTACGGGCGCTAACTATGTTATTCTGGGCCATTCCGAACGTCGCGCTTATTATCATGAAACGCCGGAAATCCTGAAGACCAAGGTTGAATTGGCATTGGCCAACGGCTTGACGCCGATTTTCTGCATCGGCGAAGTATTGGAAGAACGCAATGCCGGCAAACATTTCGAAGTGGTGGATGCGCAGATCGCAGGTTCTCTGTTCGATTTGTCGGCCGAAGATTTCGGTAAAATCATCCTGGCCTACGAACCCGTATGGGCTATCGGTACCGGTAAAACGGCTACTTCCGACCAGGCCGAAGAAATCCACGCACACATCCGCGCTACGCTGGCTGCTAAATATGGCCAGGAAGTAGCCGATAACTGCACGATTCTGTATGGCGGTAGCTGCAACGCCGGCAATGCCAAGGAATTGTTCTCCAAACCCAATGTAGACGGCGGTCTGATCGGCGGCGCTTCGCTGTCGGTAGATAAATTTATGCCGATCATCGAAGCTTTTTAAGTTCGTTCGGAGATCTGTTGAGCATAGCATCTATACGGCCGGCCGGGTTGCACAGCCCGGGCCGGCTCTGTTTCCCTTTGGAAATGAATGCCAGTTTATCATTCAATTACCTCGTATCAAAATGAAAAAAAATCCTTGTATCCTTTTTATTCTCGCCGTTCTCCTGGCCCTGCCGGGCGTTTTGTATGCGCAAACGGATGCCGAGGCTGAAAATATATTCGACGCTTTGCAAACGCCGGAGGCGGGAAAAGGCAAGGTCGTGATCCGTCAGCCGCGTGCTATCCGTGACATGGTCGGAGTGCGTTTGCAAGGGGCCGATGTGGAAACGACCGAGAGCGAAACCTTTCTGAAGGTGCAAGGTTTCCGTACCCAGGTGTTTTCCGGCAACAACCAGCGTAAATCCAAGGATGAAGCTTTCCGGAAAGAAAAGGAGATCAAACAACTTTTCCCCGATGTGCCCACCTATGTTACCTATACGGCGCCCTTCTGGAAACTGCGTGTAGGCGATTTCCGGTCGCACGAAGAGGCGTATCACATGATGCGACTGTTGATAGACGCGTTTCCTTCGTACGGCAAAGAAATGTATATCGTCAAAGAAGAAATTAAAATCCCGTTGAACTAGAGAAAAATGATGGAAGTAACCCCAGAAGCGCTCAGCGTCAAAGAAGAACTGGCCGATCATTACCGGCATATCCTGGGTTTGTTGGGCGAAGATGCCCAGCGCGAAGGGCTTTTGAAAACCCCCGAACGGGTAGCCAAAGCCATGCAGTTTCTAACGAAAGGCTATTACGAAGATCCCGAAGCGGTGCTTCGCTCGGCGATGTTTCAGGAGGAAGATTACAAGCAGATGGTCATTGTAAAGGATATTGATTTCTTTTCGCTTTGCGAACATCATATGTTGCCCTTCTTCGGCAAGGCCCATGTGGCTTATATTCCTAAAAAATATATTACCGGTTTGAGCAAGATCCCCCGCGTGGTCGATATTTTTTCCCGCCGGCTACAAATACAAGAACGTCTTACGATGCAGATCAAAGACTGTATTCAGCGTACACTCGATCCGTTGGGCGTGATGGTCGTGATCGAGGCCCAACATATGTGCATGCAGATGCGCGGGGTCGAGAAACAAAATTCCCTCACCACCACTTCCGATTTTACCGGTTTCTTTCAGCAAGCCAAAACACGGGAAGAGTTTATGAACCTGATTAAACATAACCGGTAGTCGCCGCTCGCCGGCGGCCACTCGTTTCGATGCGCCTGGCCGAAATGCTGGCCGCTAATGGTATCGTTCCGATCAGTAACCGGCCGTTGGCTGCTCCACAAACCATTGCCGCATAAGCCCTGGGGGGCGCTTCCCGATTTCGATCGGAGGCGTCCCCCAGGGCTTTTTATCCGATAAAGCCGCTTGCTTTTTATCCCTTTTCTTGTTTCTGTTCTTTTTTGCCGGTTTTATCCGGGGGAGTGGCCGGTTGGTTATTCAAACCGCCTGGTTTGGTTCAATAAGTTTTCCTGCCGGTATAACCGCTTCTTCTTTATCATACGAAAATGTTTTTTAGGACGTTTAAACACTATAATCAATTATCAAAAGTATGAAAATAAAGAGTTGTGTAGGATGGATGTGCGTATTTTTCAGTTTAACCTTTGCTGCAAACGCGCAAATAATTTGGGTGGAAAACGGGCTTTCCATAGCCAAAGTAAGTAAGATGTTCGACGATAAAAACGTCTTTCCCTATCAAATGTCCGCCGGGGTGGAATATTGGGATCATGGCACCTATAGCTTATCCAGCCAAGTGGGTTTTCTGAAAAAAGGAGGAAAAGCGATCCTGGCAGATTGGAACGACGGGGATTTCTGGGGCGGAAATATTCCGCTTCGGCTTCATAGCCGGTATATTACGCTCAATACCACCTTCGATTTGAAAACACGGCCTGTCGGCGGCTTCTACTGGTATTTCGGTCTGGGGCCGCGGATCGATGTGAAAATAAATAATTCCCTGTATTGGGATGGAGCCTCTCCCTATCAAGCCGACGCGTCGGTGGCCGAAATGCACACGGTGTTGTGGGGATTGAAATGTGCGATAGGTGTTCGTAAAGAAATCGGTAAGCTACAGGTAGGCCTGCAAGCGGCTTATTTGCCTACCTTTAATAAGATGTTTAAAACAGTGGCCGATTTTTCGGGCGGTCGCGACCGCACCTTTACTCTCGGGCTTTCTTTCGGGTACCTGCTTGCCAAAGATAAAGGGCGCCATTATACCGTTCGGAGAACTAAAAATGAGGTCAATCCGGAGTGACAGCGTTTTGGAAGCTCTTTTAGCCGGAAAATGAGTAAGAAGGGCTAAATAATATTGATTCTCAAAGCTTTTTTCGATTTAAATTTGTATTTTTGCAAAATCTAATCAATTTGTTGTAAATATTAATTTAAATACGAGAGATCATGAAAGTATGGCCCCTTTTTTTAGTATTCTTTTTAGGCACGATGACTTCATGCCTGGAAAAAGGTCTCTACCAGGAACCGGAGATTGAGCCCGAAAAGCCGAGTACAATCGACGATTTCGGGTTTCAGACAAAAAATGATGTGACCCTCCGGGTAACGGCTATAGATGGAAATGGAAATTATGTGCCCGATACGAAATTTTCTTTCTACTCCGAAAATCCGTACGATGCGGATGGCAATTGGCGAGATCTTATCGGAGTGTTTTATGGTGCAACCGATGGAAGCGGAGTGCTGAATGCTTCGTTTACGCTTCCGAGCACCCTGAAAAAAATCTATGTGATGGGATTCGGCTTTTTACAAACGTACGATGTGGAAAGCGGGAATAAAAGCTTGACTTTCCAGGTACCGGCTTTTGAATATCTACCCACAACGAAGGCGCCCCTTCGCAGCGACGAGGCGAGTTATCCTTCCATTGCCGTGCATCCCAATGCCAAGAATTTTTACAATACGTATACTTTTTATGAAGGAGCGCAAGGCCAGTACAACGGAGAGCCTGCCTATGTGTATCTGAATGATGTCCGGACGGAGTCTTTTTATGCGAAACCGAAAGCAGGCGCTTCGCTGTCGGCTACCGGTGCGCCGCTAATCAATTATAAAGGCCTCGTAAGTATCGACCCGAAGGGCTCTACGCTTCGGAGTATAGCCGAAACCCTTTTCCCCGAGAAAGGATTGGGATTCCGGCAGGAAAATAAATATTTATTGGAAGAATCCAACAGCACCGATCTGGTAGTTACGGCCGACAACGGGGCTGAAATCTGGGCCACTTATTTGAGTGACGGCGGATTTTATGAGCAAAACGATCAGGTAAGTTATAATACTTTGTGTTATTATCATTATAACCAGGGAGAAATGCCGGATGCGGCCACTGTTCGGAAAACCGTTTTGTTCCCCAATACCGATCCGTTCTCTATCCCTACCGGGACGAAAGTCCAGTTGTTGTATTGGGACGGCAGCAAGTATGTGAAGACCTTCCCCAAAGGGACTAAAATCGGCTGGTGTTATATCCAGAACGGCTATGGCAAACGGGGGAATGCGCGCGATAGCGCCAACCGGTTCAGCGAACCTCGTTTTTCGAATATGCAGTATTATCGTTTCTCTACCGCTCCGCTGAACAGTGCGTCTCGCCGGGCGAATGGAATAAGTGCTACCCCTACTTATAATCAGGCCGTGGCACTCTGGAGCGATATTGCCCAGTGTACGTTTGTCGGCGTGGAAAACCGTTGGGCGCTTACCCATAAGGACGGGAAAGAGGACGATGATTTCAACGATGTCTTGATGGCGGTAGTAGCCAATCCGGTGGTTAAGCCGGAACACGATATCAGCGGCTCGTTGCCGGAGGATGAAAAAGAGATCAAGAGCGAACAGTGCGGTACGCTGGCTTTCGAAGATATGCATCCCCAGAAGGGCGATTACGACCATAACGATGTGGTAATCGACTATACTTATTCACTGATTAAGAATACGGATGCCCAGTTGATTGCCGTACAGGCCGAATTTACGCCCCGGGCTGCCGGCGGATTACGCAATGCCGGGTTCGGAATCGAGTTCCCGCAAATCAGCAAGGCGAATGCCACGGGTATGTTGGAGGCCGATTGCAATACGCCGGTAGTCATTGTGTACGACAATGTCCGGAATTGTTTCGGAAGCGGATTGTCGGGAATGGTCAATACCTATCCGAACTTGCCGCATTTCGATTCGCCGGCGCCTACGACCGTGCGTGTCGATCTGAAAACGCCGCTTTCCGTGGATGAATCGAATAATTTTACGGTGCTCAAATTTAATCCGTTTATTTTTGTCGATCAACGCGATAATGAAACTCACCTGATCGATTACCGACCCACAAGCAAGAATAATAACAGTACGTTCGGCGTACAGGAGGACCATTCGGACGGTATCAAAACGTTCTACCGGTCGAACAACGGGTATGCTTGGGCGTTGGATATTTCGAAAGCTTCGTCCAGTGAACCTTCCTGGACGTATCCGATTGAAACGAAGAGTATCGTGGAAGCCTATCCGGGTTACGAAAATTGGGCTACCGGCGATCATTCCAATGTGGATTGGTTTAATGTAGCCAACGGGGTAACTGAATTTCTGTATATTCCGGCTGTCGATGAACCGGAACCGGATGAAAACCAGCCCTAGACACGGGTACGAATAAATAGATAAAAAATAGCCGGATACCGACTCTCTCCCACCTGGAAAATTCCAACGGGGGTGCGGTATCCGGCTTTTTACAGAATAATATTTTCGTTTTCTAGGGAAAGTACCGCGGCAGCTTTATCGGATTTCGCGGTAACACGTTTAGAACTAACCGGACGACTACCTTAAAAATCTCGGTTTACAAATAAAAAAGCGGAAGTTTAAAAACAAAAATAATTTTTAGCGTTATAATAGCAAATATTTTCCACCATTTGCCCCAGGAAATCGAGCTCCGAAGCCGGCAATTCGCCTTTTTCCACATCGCTGCCGATCAGGTCGCAAAGCGTACGGCGGAAATACTCGTGGCGCGGATAAGAAAGGAAACTGCGCGAATCGGTGAGCATCCCTACAAAACGACTTAAAAGCCCCATGGCGGAAAGTGCATTCAGTTGTTTGCGCATGCCGTCGCGCTGGTCGAGAAACCACCATCCGGCGCCGAACTGAATTTTTCCGGCAGTACGGCCGTCTTGGAAGTTGCCCGCCATCGTGGCTATCATCTCATTGGACGCCGGATTGAGGTTATAGAGAATCGTTTTGGTTAGCTTGCCTTCCTGCTCCAGCCGGTCGAGGAAGCGGGCCAGCGTATCGGCCGTATGCCCTTCCCCGATCGAGTCAAAACCGGTATCCGGGCCTACCGCTTTCCACATTCGCGTGTTCGTATTGCGCAAAGCCCCGAAATGGAATTGTTGCGTCCAGCCTTTTTCCCAATCCATCTGGCCGAATCGTACCAACATTGCCGATTTATATTTCCGAATCTCTTCCTCCGTAAGCCTTTTGCCGGCGTATACTTTTTTGAAGATCGAACGAATCTCTGCTTCCGTATAGGGATCTGCGTAGAAAACCGACAACCCGTGATCGGACAGGCGGCAACCATTTGCCGCAAAGTAATCATGGCGGATTTGCAGGGCTTCCGTCAAATCATCGAAAGTAGCGATTGTCATGCCCGCTGCCTTGGCCAGCCGGTCGATGTACTGTCGGAAGGCCTCCGGCGATTCTACCGCCATTGCCTTATCCGGACGCCAGGTGGGAAGTACCCGGATTTCGAACCCGCTTTCTTTGATGGCCCGGTGAAATTCCAGCGAATCGGCCGGATCGTCGGTGGTGCAAACCAATTCCACGCCATAGCGCCGCATCAATCCGCGGGCGGAAAATTCCGGCTGGAGCAATTGCGCGTTGCAGGTTTCGTAAATTTCGCGTGCGTTGGCCGGGTTAAGCAATTTTTCTATTCCGAAGGCGGTGCGTAGTTCCAGATGTGTCCAATGATACAAAGGGTTGCGCATGGTATAGGGTACTGTTTCGGCCCATTTTTCAAATTTTTCCCAATCGGAAGCTTCTCCCGTGCAATACCGTTCGTCGATCCCGTTGGCGCGCATCGCCCGCCATTTGTAGTGATCTCCCCCCAACCATAATTCGGTGAGGGAACGAAACCGGTAATCGACGGCGATCATTTTCGGATCGAGATGACAATGATAGTCGATAATCGGCATCTTCGCGGCGTGCTGATGATAGAGGGCGCGGGCCGTATCGGTTTGTAACAAAAAGTCGGTACCCATAAATGGAGTCATAGCGTATCTGTTTACTAGCGGTATGGTGGATTATAGGAAAAGAACCAGTGGGCGCTTGATGGAAAAAGGGCCGCACTGCCGCCCCCGCTTCTTCGCCCCGGACAAAGGTGGGAAAAAAACAGCAGAAAACAAACGGTTGAACCGGATTTGTGTGCGTACACATTGGGGGCCGGACGAAATATTTCCGTACCTTTGTTCCACGGATTTTCCGTAGCAACAAAAGCAAAAATAAAAGACCATGGAAAAGAAAACAGCTAAACTCAACCTGTTCGATATAGAGGGAAAAGTCGTCGTGATAACCGGTGGCTCCGGCGTGTTGGGAAGCGGTATTGCGGCCTACCTGGCGGCTGAGGGCGCTTCGGTGGTGATCCTCGGGCGCCGGGAAGAAGTCGGTAAGGCTCAGGTAGAAGCCATCCGGGCCGAAGGGGGGGAAGCCCTTTTTTTGCCGTCGGATGTGATGGATAAAGGTCGGCTGGAAGAAAATAAAGCCGCTATTTTGGATCGGTACGGAAAAATCGACGTGCTGCTCAATGCAGCCGGCGGCAATATGCCGGGGGCCACGATTGCTCCCGACCAAACCTTTCTCGATCTCGAAATCGAGGCTTTTCGTCAGGTAGTGGATCTGAATTTGTTCGGTACGATTTTACCCACCATGGTCTTTGTGCCCGAGATCGCCCGGCAAGCGAAAGGTTGTATCGTTAATTTCGCTTCCGAATCGGCTTTGAGGCCGCTCACGCGGGTAGTGGGGTATGGATGCGCCAAAGCCGCGATAACCAATTATACCCGGTATATGGCCGCCGAACTGGCCCGGAAATTCGGCAACGCTCTGAGGGTAAACGCTGTGGCTCCCGGCTTTTTCATCACGCGCCAGAATCGCGACCTCCTGTTGAATCCCGACGATAGCTATACCCAGCGGGCCCAGACCATCCTGGCGCATACGCCTTTCGGCCGTTTCGGCCGCCCGGAAGAATTGTTCGGTACGATTCACTATTTAATCAGCGACGCTTCCGGTTTCGTAACCGGCACGGTGGCTGTGGTAGACGGAGGCTTTGATGCGTTTTCTATTTAAAAACCGCTTAAAAATAGCTAACTATGTATTTATGTGAACAATCCTGGCGCTGGTTGGGCCCTTCCGATCCGGTCAGCCTTGCCGACATTCGCCAGGCGGGCGCTACCGGCGTCGTCCATGCGTTGCACCATATCCCGAACGGAGAGGTCTGGCCGTTGGAAGCCATTCAGGAAAGACAAGCGCTTATCGAAGCCGTCGGCCTCAGGTGGGTAGCCGTGGAAAGCGTACCGGTACACGAACAGATCAAGACACGTACGGGCGATTTCCAGCCGTATATCGAGCATTATAAAACGACGCTCCGCAACCTGGGCGCGGCTGGTATCCGGGTGGTGACCTACAATTTTATGCCGGTGTTGGATTGGACGCGTACGGATCTGGCCTATGAAATGCCTGACGGTTCGCGCGCCCTGCGTTTCGAACGGGCCGCTTTTACGGCTTTCGATCTTTTTATTCTGCAACGCCCCGGGGCCGACGCAGCTTATTCCGAAGAAGAGAAAGCCAAAGCCGAAGCTCGGTTTAAACAGATGTCGGAAGCCGAAAAACAAAAACTTACCCGTACCATACTGGCCGGCTTGCCAGGTTCGGAAGAGAGCTTTACGCTAGCTCAATTTCAGGAAGCCCTCGACCGTTACCACACCATCGATGCCGATATACTGCGGGCCCATCTGATCGATTTCCTGCGTGAAGTGGCTCCCGTGGCCGATGAAGCCGGTATCAAACTGGTTATCCATCCCGACGATCCTCCCTATCCGATTCTGGGATTGCCCCGCATTTTGAGTACCGAAGACGATTTCCGCCGCTTGGTGGAAGCTGTACCCAACGAAAGTAACGGGCTCTGTCTGTGCACCGGTTCTCTGGGCGTAAGGGCGGATAATGATCTGGCCGGGATGCTGCGCCGTTGGGGCGAGCGCATCCATTTCGTTCATTTGCGCAGTACGCAACGCGACGAGGAAGGCAACTTCTATGAAGCGAACCATCTGGAGGGGGATGTAGACATGTACGCCGTGATGAAAGCCCTTCTGGAAGTGGAGCAACGTGGGGGTTGTTCGATCGTTCTC
>DBFJSK010000535.1:0-17172 GCA_048403675.1 Tannerellaceae bacterium
CAACCTACACGCACCACATCGAAGAAACGGAAACCTTCCAGCGCCAGTTCCAGATGGCGTTCGTTCATGAGATCTTCGAACAGTTGATTGCCCGACGAGGTAATCTCCGGCAATTTAGCCCGGGTACGAACTTTATTGAGATAGGTTCTGGCCTCATTTTCATCCTTATTACCTGCCAAAGCACAAGCTTCGGCATAGTTCAGATACACTTCAGCCAAACGAATCAGTTTGTGATTTAACGGTTGGTTATTCCCCCGGCTTTCCACTCTTTCGCCCGGTTTGAGGTAAAGCTTGCGATTGTAGAAACCGCTCCGGTCGCCCGTAATGGGAGATACGGTGCCTTTGGCCTCTTTTTCTATTTCCACGGCTTCTTCGCTCGATATAAGTGTAGCGTGCTTTCTAACCGTATCGCCTGCTTTATCAAAGGCTTCGGCCAATTCCACGGTAGGCTGCGCACAGCCGAAACCGATCGTCAGATTTCGCGGCATCGACATCAAGACGTGCCGATTTCCATTGTTTACATTCCAGGAAGACAACGTAGGCGAATTATACATATTCACTTCCAGAATCGATTCCGAACAATGTTCGCCGGCCAGCAGGAAGGGAAATTGATAATCTTCGGCCAAGCTGTATTCATTGAGGTTGAATAAATTTTTGGCAGCCAATTTGACCTGTTCGTATTTTTTCTCATACAGATAAACACGGGTTTGCATGCCATAAACAGCGCCCCGGGTTATCCGGCCAGCATAGCTAGCCATGTAATTGCTAACCTCGCTTTTAGAAGGCAATACGGCAGCCGCTTCTTCCAAATCTTTTTCTATGGCGGCATAGACCTCTTCTACGCTCGCCCTACCTAATTTTTCATGATCGAGTTCCAGAACAGAGGTGTACAAAGGAACGCCGCCGAATGTTTTCACCAGTTCAAAATACGAATAAGCCCTTATAAATTTGGCTTCGCCTATCATTTGCTCCCGGTTGTATTCCGAGAACAGATCGTCCGGCGTAGCCTCCAAGTCGCGAATCACCAGATTTGCTTTGTTAATACACTGGTAGGTCTGCGAATACTTATTCAAGATTTCATTATGATCGGCCGGATACTGATATTCCTCCATCAACTGGAAGGTAGCCGCATCGTTGTCCGACCCGCTATAAGTGGCGTCGTCCGATAATACATCGCCAAAAGCATTCATCGACCAGGTATAGCGGAAATCTTTCATATCCGAATACACGGCTACCAAACGTAAGAAGGCTTGCTTTTCATTTTCGATTTTTCCGGCTGTAGCACTGCCCAGCGGCTCTTTGTCCAAATCGACACAACTGCTGCATGTGAATAACGCAGCGATTGCCATTCCTGTTATAATTCTATTTATTAACATATTCGTTTTCATTTAAAAAGTAACATTAATACCTCCCGTTATCACTCTCGACTGGGGATAGATACCATAGTCTATCCCTCTGGCCAAAGAAGCCGACTGGCCTACTTCGGGATCGATGCCGCTATAGCTGGTAATGGTAAACAAGTTCTGCCCGCTCAGATAAACCCGTACATGTTGAAACATCACTTTTTTCACCCAGGCAGAAGGCAACGTATACCCTACCTGAACGTTTCTTAACCGCAGATAAGATCCGTTCTCCACATACCGGTCTGAAAGGCGATTGTTGTTATTGTAGTCGGCCGCGTCCAGACGAGGAATGTCGGTATTGGTATGGGAAGGCGTCCAATAATTCAGCAACGCTCTGTCCTTGTTGGTAATATCGGTCAGACTGTAGGTATACAAACGCATGGCATTGAATATTTCATTGCCGATCGTACCGCCGAACTGCAAGCTTACGTCGATGCCTTTCCAGGCCATTCCGAGGTTGAAGCCGTAGATAACGTCGGGGATCGGGTTTCCGATCATCCGCTTGTCTTCTTCATCCAGTTTGCCGTTGTTATCCTTATCGACGAAATAAACGTCGCCCAATTTGGCATTCGGTTGGTAACCTGGTTTTTTCACAATGGCCAACTGTTCTTCGGTCTGGATCAGCCCATCGGTTACATATCCCCAGAAAGCGCCGATAGGCAAGCCCTCGTTGGTATAGGTAGCATATTGCTGGCGCAACACGCCGGAGGGAATAGGCGTACCTCCGTTCAGCTTCGTCATACGGTTACGGATGGTAGACAAATTGAATCCCACATTGTATTCGAAGGCATTGATTTTATCTCTCCATTCCAGATTCAGCTCGATCCCCCGGTTATTGGCGGCGCCGATATTGGTGTAGGTATTGTCGTAGTATCCCATATACTTAGGCATAGGAGCGGCCAGTAACATATCTTTGGTCGTCTTGTCGTAATATTCGATACTGAATATCAACCGGCTATTGAGGAAGCTTGCGTCCAGACCGATATTCGTAGACTGGGTCGTTTCCCATTTGATAGTAGAATTACCCAGCCGACGGACGGCGATTCCCTGATACAACGTCTCGTTCGAACCGGCTCCGAACAACGCGCCATACTGCGTCCATAAGGACAATAAGCTACGATCAAGGTAACTGCCGATGTTCTGATTCCCGATTTGTCCCCAGCCGGCACGAAGCTTCAGGGAAGAAACCCAATTGGCATTCAGATTCTTGAAGAACTGCTCATTATTGATTCTCCAGCCTAAGGCAAAAGAGGGGAAGTTACCCCAACGGTTATCTTTGGAGAATTTGGAAGAGCCGTCTCGCCGGATAGAAGCCGTCACGAGGTATCGGTTATCAAATTCATAATGCAATCTTCCCAGATAGGAAATCAATCCGTAGTCGGTGGCATTGTTGGTACCGGTCGTTTTGGTTTTGTCGAGCGTAGCGTCGATATAATGCAAGTTGGGCGCTTCGCCGATAAAATCGCGTCCGCTCAATCCGAGCACTTCTCTTTTGCCCCATTCGTTGGTATAGCCCACCAACGCATTCAAACTATGTTTCTCTGCAAACGTATGAATATAGGTAAGCGTATTTTCAAACGTATAGTAATTACCGTTGGTATGGGTTTTCGACAAACTGCTTTCGTCGTTCTTCTGACTGTTGGACACAAAATACTGAGGGCTGAAACTTTTCGCTTCCGCTCTTCTGATTTCCGCACCGAAACTGCTTTTCAGTTTAAGGCCCTTTATAATTTCCAATTCGCCGTAAATATTTCCGATCACGGCCAGGTTTTTATTGCCTTGGTCGGTGTAAACAATATCGGCCAGCGGATTATAGTAGTCTATATAAGGCGACGAACCGTAGGTGCCGTCGGGTTTGACAGCGGGAACCACCGGCTCTACCCGGATGGCGTTACTGATGATGCCATAGTCGGCGTCGTACAGACCGGAACTGGTATATTCGCTGATACCGGACGAATTAGACTTGGATATGGACACATTCGTCCCTACGGTAAGGAAATTCTTAATCACCGTTTTCTCCGAACTCTGACGCACGTTGATTCTTTCGTATTGCGTTTTTTTGATCGTTCCTTCCTGGTTCAGGTAGTTGATTCCTACATTATATTTATAATCGTCCACTTTGCCGCCGCTTATGCCCACGCTGTAATTGTGCATAAAGGCGCTTCGGGAGATTTCGTCCATCCAGTTGGTGGAGGTATTCCGATCGACCAGGCTCAAGTCCATTTGGGTCGCTCCTGCTGCGGCTTTCACTTTGTTGATTTCCGTTTGCAGGTCGTACCATTCCGGGCCCGACATCAAGTCCAGGTTGTTAAGCAGTTTGCTGACGCCCCAATACGCATCGAAAGTAACCGTGGTTTTTCCTACCGCGCCTTTTTTAGTGGTAATCAGAATAACGCCGTTCGCCCCGCGGGAACCATAGATAGCGGAAGCCGAAGCATCTTTCAATATTTCCATCGATTGAATATCGGATGCGCTTAAATAATTAATATCCGTAACCGGCATTCCATCCACTACATACAAAGGTTCGGCATCATTCACCGTACCCACGCCGCGTATACGGATGGTGGATGCGGAACCGGGAGAGCCTGAATTAGAGGTAACGGATACCCCCGTAGCTAACCCTTGCAGCGCGGAAGAGACATTGGCCACCGGCTGCCGCGCTATCTTATCTTTATCCACGGAAGCGATAGCGCCGGTAATATCGCTTTTCTTCATCGTACCGTAACCTACTACGACAACTTCGTCGAGCGTCTGCGAGTCTTCCGTCAGGACGATTTTCAGCGACGATTGCTGCCCCACCGGCACTTCCTTGGTTAAATACCCGATATAGGAAATAACCAGCACGGCCGACTGAGGAACCTGGGGAATCACAAAATCGCCGTCGATACCGGTGATGGCCCCCGTCATGGTTCCTTTTACCATAACGTTGGCGCCGATGACGGGTTCATCTTTTTGATCCACCACCACGCCGCGGATGCTCTTGTCTTGCTGGCTGACAGCCGGGCCGGCGACGGCTGCGGCCTTCTTTTTTAAAGTCAGGATAATATTCTTATCCAGTATTTCATACTTTACATCCGTATTCTTGAATAAAGTGTTCAATACTTCGAATATATCCTGCGAGTTAGCCCGCAGGGACACGCGTTTATTCGTATCCAAGAATTTCGTATTGTAAAAAAATTTGAACTCCGATTGGGATTCAATCTGGTCTAAAACCGTTTGTATGGTTTGATTTTTTGCCTCGACAGACAAGGAAGCTGTCTGGCTATACGTATTGGCCGCGTGTACTACCGTAAGCGTGGCGACTAGCAATAAGGCAGTTATTTTCATACGTAAACGTATTTTCGTTTTGATATTACTTCTTTTTCGCATAGATTTACAGAGATTTAAAGGTAAACAAAAAGATAAGCTTGTTACCGGACAAGCGCCGTCTGCGCCCACGAAAGGGTACGTTTCTGTTTCTTCGTGTGTGTGTCGTTTTAAGGTGCTCTTTCTTTCATAATCTTTTGCTGGAGGATTTAAGGTTAGACATGACTAATATAATTCTATCTGGCTACGGGTGATTTGCCCCTCCTTGTCAGGCAGGTAATTCACTTGATAACGCATGCCGGAGGATCGTTTGAAGTGTTCCAGTACACGCTCTATCTGCTGATTGGTGAAAACACCGGTGAACGAATAGTGATAAAAAGCGGGATCTTTTACTATAAACTCTACGTTAAACCGTTTGCTCAGTATCCACAAAATATCCGACAAGGGCGTTTCCCGTAAAATGATCTGCCCGTTTTTCCAGGCGATATCTTTCGGAACATAGGTTTCGCCGGTCGTAGCCTCGCTGGTTTTCTTATCGTAATAAACCTGTTGACTGGGTTTTACAGCCAAGGTACGTGCAAGGTTGTCTTTGTTTCGATAATTAAATTCAATGGAACCTTCCACCAAGGTGGCCGCAATAAAATCGTTGGTTCGGTAGGCATCTATATTAAAGGTAGTGCCCAGCACTTTAATGCAGGACTGGCCCGTATGAACGATAAAAGGCTTGTCGGCGTGGTGAACCACTTCGAAATAGGCTTCCCCATCGAGCGTCACCTCGCGGGTTTGTCCGGAAAACCGGTTCGGATAGGTAAGAGACGAGGAAGAGTTAAGCCATATTTTGGTACCGTCGGGCAATATTGTGGAGCCGGTCATTCCCGGGGTCATACGCGCTTCGAGGTAAAAAACGGGAGCTTCCACCGGGCTGTGTACCAGGAGATAACCGGACAGCAAAAGTAAAGGCAACAGTAAAATGACGGCTGCTTTTTGGACATAGAGATAGAATTTCCGGAATTGTTTTTGCCGTATCCGCTTATGGACTTTATCCAGCGCTTTTTGAGCCGACGAGCGTCTGATGACTTGCAGGGAGGTAGCGGCAACCGAAAGTTCATACACATCTTCCGCCATCTTACGGTTCTCGGGTGAAGCCAGGATCCATTCTTCCACTTCGATACGCCTTCGGTCTGTCAATTCCCGGTTCACATATCGAAATAGATCCAGTTCGGATATTTCTTTTTTCTGTTCCATTCTTTCCTTTGCTTTACTAATAGGACAGTTCAGGAACAAAAGTTCCTAAACGAAATTGGCAAATTGGTTATTTTTTTTTAATTTTGTCTTATATAGGGCTTTCCAAAAAATATCAACCCCTTGATTAGTTGCAAAATATCCCTGGGGCGAGATATTTAAAGAAAATATATTTTCGTTCCACCGGTATTTGCCGCGAGCGAATGTGTAGCGGGGCTGTACACAGCCGGCCTTATGCAAGGGGGGTACCCATCTGAATAAAACGAAGGCGATAGAGACTGATGAATCAGAGCACAGAAGGCGATAAGTTATTTGCATCTCTTCAAGCGGGGAATAAAAAAGCCTTTAATACTTTTTTTTAAGGTATTATCCTATCTTGTGTGCCTATGCGGCACAGTTCGTTGGAATGGATGATGCGGAAGAGATCGTACAAGATATGATGGTCGGAATATGGGAACACCGAAAGAATATGGTGATTGATTCTTCATTGAACGGCTATCTTTTCCGCGCGGTGAAGAATAAATGTCTCAATCACTTGGATAAACTTCGTTTGCACGACCAGGCGCATTTGCTTATCGCCGATAGCAGGGAGTTGCTCTTTGAAGATCCGGACTTTTATGTGGTAGACGAACTGAGCCGGAAAATTGAAGAAGCGCTGGTGAAACTTCCGCCCACCTATCGCGAAGCGTTTGTGTTGAACCGGATTGAGGGAATGACTTATCATGAAATAGCTTCGGCGTTAGGCATATCTTCCAAAACGGTCGATTACCGGATTCAACAGGCACTAAAAATTCTTCGTGTCGAATTAAGAGATTATCTGCCGTTGCTATTTACTTTACTCGGGCCAGTTATAATGAGGTAGCAAGCAGAGCATGCGGCATCGGCCGGCCACTGCCGCCAAGCGGCTTATTTTTCGGAAAGGATCGGGTGGAAGTGTTTGGAGGGGAAGAAATTTGTTTTTATTAAATATTATTGTAATTTTGTATAGCAGGAAAGACAAATATGTTTATATATATATTCATTAAAAACGTAACGTTATGATTGGATTGATAATTTGGGTAATCGGTTTGGTACTTACCGTGAAAGCAGCCTTGGAGATTTGGAAAGTGGATGGAGACGTGGTGAAAAAATTAGTACTGATCTGCGTAATTATTCTCACAAGCTGGGTAGGCTTAGTGTTTTACTATTTCTATGCCAAAGACAAAATTTCAGCCTGGGTTGGTTGATTTTTGTATGCGTCTTCCGTAAAGAAACAGGGAAGCGCAGACAGGCTGATTTACAGAAAAGAAGAAAGGACATGATTTTATGAAAAAGTATCTGGCGGAAATGATAGGAACGATGGTTCTTGTCTTGATGGGATGCGGTAGTGCCGTTTTTGCAGGAAATGCCGCAGGCGCGGTCAGTGAAGGTGTGGGAACGCTGGGAGTGGCTTTCGCTTTCGGTCTTTCTGTCGTAGCGATGGCCTATACAATCGGAGGCTTGTTGGGTTGCCACATCAATCCGGCTATTACGCTGGGCGTATTTCTTTCAGGTAGAATGAACGGAAAAGAGGCGGGAATGTATATGTTGTTTCAGGTGATCGGGGCGATCCTTGCTTCGGCGATCCTGTACGTTTTAGTTTCTACCGGAGGGCATACGGGGCCGACGGCGACGGGCGCAAATAGTTTCGGCACGGGAATGATGGGACAGGCGTTTATTGCCGAAACTCTCTTTACCTTTATTTTCGTGCTCGTAGTGCTTGGAGCGACAGACGAGAAAAAGGGAGCGGGTAATTTGGCCGGTTTGGCTATCGGTTTGGCCTTGGTCTTGGTTCATATCGTATGTATTCCCGTTACGGGAACTTCGGTAAATCCGGCGCGTAGCATCGGCCCGGCTTTATTTGAAGGGGGAGCAGCGCTTTCACAGTTATGGTTGTTTATAGTCGCCCCGTTCTTGGGTGCGGCTCTGAGCGCCGGCGTATGGAAAGGGCTGGCCGGGGCGGAAAAATAAGCGTTCATCGTATAGAAAACAAGGGGGGATATTCCCGGCTGGATTTGAGAAAAGCAGGGGGTATCTCCTTTCTTTTTTATTGGAAATAAATACAATAACCCCCGGCCGGGGAAGAGTTGAAAACAATACACTGAAAATCAACAGGTTAAAACAGAAGAAAATATAAAAAAAATTGCATGCTTATGGAATCCGAATTGGATAAGCATGCAATTTACTTTTCATGCTTATCCAATCGGAATTTCACTGGCATCGGTTTTTTTTCGGTTTTTCAATTATACACTAAGTCCTGAGGAAAAGATACCGAAAAGATGCCATTAGCCGAGTAATTCCTTCGTTCGGCAGAATGGGCACTTAGCGGCGGCCGGATAGGCGGCTGCCGAATCGGAAGGGAGGAAATGGGAAGTTGCGCAATGAATGCGTCTTGGCGATAAAGGACAGGACATTCGCTTAGGGTTTCTTGCTTACCCATACCTTATCGATGCGGGCGCCGTCCATATCGACGATTTCAAATTCGAAATTCAACCACGATAGTTTGTCGCCCGTTTTGGGTACGCGTTCCAGGATTTCGAGGATCAGCCCGCTGAGTGTATTATAATCGTGTTCGGCATATAAATCTTCCATATCGAAATATTCCAGAAAATCGTAAAAAGAGAGCTGGCCGTCTACCAGCCAGGTTCCGTCGGCACGCGGGGTAATCTCTTGCTCTTCTCCTGCTTCCGGAACTTGTCCGATAAGCCCTTCCATAATATCTTTCAGGGTGACGATGCCCTGGATGCCCCCGAACTCGTCCGTCACCAGCCCGTATTTTACCCGGGCCCCTTTGAACTGTTCCAATGCTTTGTACACGCTTTGGTTCTCCGGCATGTATTGTGCCGGACGAATCACTTGGGAAAGCGAGAAATCCGGCTCGTCGATCTTCACGAACAAATCTTTCAGATACACCACGCCCTGGATATTATCGAATTTTTCGGAAGCTACCGGATAAATATTAAACAGATTTTCTTCCACTTTACGGCGGACTTCCTGTACATCATCGTTCACATCGAGCCAAACCAATTCGCTGCGATGCGTCATGATGGATCCTACGTTGCGGTCGCCCAGGTTGAAGACGCGTTCCACGATGTCTTGCTCCACCTCTTGCACTTCCCCGCCGTTGAAGCCTTCCTTTACGATGGCTTTGATTTCTTCTTCCGTCACTTTACTTTCTTCCTCCTTCAAACCGGTCAGCTTTACCGCCAGCGCCGTACTTTTGGACAGCAGCCAGACAAAAGGCGAAGCTACCGCCGAAAGCAGATTCATCGGCCGGGCAATCCACATCGAAACCCGTTCGGCCCGTCCCATGCCGATCCGCTTGGGAAGTAATTCGCCGAAAATCAACGTCAGGTAAGTCACCACGATCACGATCGTCGTTTTGGCGATCGCCAACGCATACGGCTCCAGCACGGCGGAATGCCCGATAACCACAGCCAGATTGTGGGCAAAGGCTTCGCCGGAATATAAACCGGTCAGAATGCCGATCAGCGTAATGCCGATCTGAATGGTGGAAAGAAATTTATCCGGCTCCAACGCCAATTTCAAAGCCGTCGCCGCCGAACGGTTCCCTCTTTTGGCTTCCGTTTCCAGCCGCGCCTTGCGGGCCGAAACCAAAGCTATTTCGGACATCGCTAAAATTCCGTTCAATAAAATAAGACCGATAATGATAATAATTTCCATGTATTCTGTCAAGAATTATAATTTAGGTAGCGAATATAAATGAAATATACTACTACACCAATTCTTTTTCTTACAAATTAAAAAAACGCCCCAATCAATTGCAGTATCCAACAGAAAGAAGTACCTTTGCCCACCAGAATACAAAAAGGATTAGCAATGATCGATAAGATTCAAGCTCTGCTTCGGGAAGTGGAGGATATGAAAGCAACCAGCGCGGAAGAATTAGAAGCGCTGCGCATCAAATACCTCAGCAAAAAAGGAGAAATTTCGCTGTTGATGAACGATTTCCGCAATGTTGCGGCCGACCAGAAACGCGAAGTCGGCAAGTACCTGAACGAATTGAAGGAAACGGCCCAAACCAAAATCAACGAACTCAAGCAAACCTTCGAAAACGGACAGACCGCCGAAAGCGATCTCGATTTGACGCGTACGGCTTACCCCATCGCGCTGGGTACCCGCCACCCGCTGTCATTAGTCAAAAAAGAAATTTGCGACATTTTCGCACGTTTGGGTTTCAGCATCGCCGAAGGCCCTGAAATTGAAGATGACTGGCATGTATTCTCCTCGCTCAATTTTGCCGAAGATCATCCCGCCCGCGATATGCAGGACACCTTTTTCATTCAGCACAATCCGGATATTCTGCTGCGCACCCACACCTCGTCGGTACAAACACGGGTGATGGAAAAACAAGAGCCGCCCATTCGTATTATCTGTCCGGGCCGCGTCTACCGCAACGAAGCCATTTCCTACCGCGCGCACTGCTTTTTCCATCAGGTGGAAGCTTTGTATGTCGATAAAAACGTTTCGTTCGCCGATCTGAAGCAAGCGTTGCTTTTCTTCGCCAAAGAAATGTTCGGCGCCGACACGAAGATTCGTCTTCGTCCGTCCTATTTCCCGTTTACGGAGCCATCTGCCGAAATGGATATTTCGTGCAACCTTTGCGGCGGTAAAGGATGCGCTTTCTGCAAACATACCGGCTGGGTGGAAATCCTGGGATGCGGTATGGTCGATCCGAACGTACTCGAAAACTGCGGCATCGACAGCAAAATATACACGGGCTACGCCCTGGGTATGGGCATCGAAAGAATTACAAACCTAAAATACCAAGTGAAAGACTTACGCATGTTCTCGGAAAACGATGTTCGTTTCCTCGAACAGTTTGAGTCGGCCAATTAAGTTGAGAACCTAAAATCATGATTACCTTCCCCGGACCCCCTAACCTAGGGTCCGGGGGAAACACATTCATGAGATCCCCTATAATGAAGGTTTTACTGCTTATATTAGGAGGAGCTATCGGCACCGGTTGCCGGTTCGGCCTGTCGAGCTGGGTGCAAAAAACATGGCTTTTCTCCTTTCCCTTCGGCATACTTTCCGTTAACCTGCTCGGCTCGTTTTTTATCGGCTTATGCTGGAGCGTGGCCGAAACTTTTCATTTTTCGCTGAATACCCGCGCTTTTCTGTTCACCGGCTTTTTCGGCGGCTTCACCACCTTTTCTTCTTTTGCGCTCGACACGATGGTATTGATGAAAACGGGCGAATACAAACTGGCTTTTCTCAATATCGCAGCCACCAACCTGCTGGGTTTAGCGGCTGTTTTCTTAGGAATCGTTTGGGGAAAGAATCTGCTTTCGCTCCTGAAAGCCTGAATTTTCTTTTTGAGGAAGTATACGCCTTGTTTAGAAAATAAGTATATTCGCAAAGAAAGTTTAGCGAATGAGAGAAAACAGCATACGCATGAAAAAAGAAGACAGATACCAAGGCGTACTGGACTGGTTCAAAGCCAACGTACCGGTAGCCGAAACCGAATTGCAATACAAAGATCCTTATCAACTTCTCGTTGCCGTCATCCTATCCGCCCAGTGTACGGATAAACGAGTCAATATGATTACTCCCGCCCTGTTCGAAGCTTTTCCAACGCCGGAAGTAATGGCCGCCTCCTCGCCCGAAGTGGTTTACGAATATATTCGCAGCGTTTCCTATCCCAACAATAAAGCCAAGCATTTGGTCGGCATGGCGCGGATGCTGACGGGCGAATTCAAAGGCGTGGTGCCCTCCGACATCGACCAACTGCAAAAACTGCCTGGCGTAGGGCGCAAAACCGCCAATGTGATCGCCTCGGTGGTGTACGACAAACCGGCGATGGCCGTCGACACCCATGTTTTCCGGGTTTCGAACCGGATCGGGCTGACGATGAACAGCAAAACGCCGCTCGAAACGGAAAAGGAGCTGACCAAGCACATTCCGGCCGACCTGATCCCCATCGCCCACCATTGGCTGATTTTGCACGGGCGGTATATTTGCCTGGCCCGTAAACCAAAATGCGAGGAATGTGGTTTAAAACCATGGTGCAACTATTTCCTCCATCAAACATGACAACCTATCAGCGGGACATAGTGATTTGTATTCTGGCAGCCTTGGCGACAGCCGCGGTGGTCGGATATTTTCTGGGGAATCTCGATAAACAGAAGACGGCGGAACCCACCGATCTGTTCGGCCTGGCTCCCCACACGCCCGACGCATGGCTGGTGGTGGAACGTCCCGCTGTGTTTGCCCGCATGATGCTTTCGAAACCCGAGATCCGGGCCTTGTTCGCTACGTATATTCCTGCTGTCTATCTTACCCTCATGGAGGAACAACCGGAGCTGAAAAAAGTGCTTTTCAGTTTTCACAAGCAGGGTGTGGTGATGTATGCCCGCGCCGACGAAAGCATGGCTTATCGGATCGATAAAGAGATTCTCTCGCCCGCGTTCAATGCTTACTCGCCCGAACGACGAACCGAAGGAAAAATTACCTTTATTTATTATCCGGTAGCCACCGACCGGTTTTTCGGTTGTTATCAATACAAGGACGTATTTGCGGCCAGTTTCAGCCGGAAATTGCTCGAAGGGGTGGCCGAACGACAGCAATTGCCTTGCATCCCGGCCTCGCAATGGATGCAGCAGGCCGCCACAGACGGCCTGCAAGCTCCCGTAAGTTTACTCATCCCGGCTCGTTCGCTCAATTTGTATGTGCTGGCCAACGACTCCTCCGAATGGCGCATCCGCGATACGTGGCTTACTGCCGATCTTTTTCCCCGCGAAGGGCGTCTTTGCGCGATCGGAACCCAACCTTATCACGCCGTTCTCGATACGTTTTACCAGCCGATGGCCGATACGCTTTCGGTTCGGCTGGAAAAGGCTTTTCCGGGTGTTCGGTTTCAGACAAAAGCCGATGTGGGAAACGAATGGGTTTATTTCACGGTTTGTTCGGATCAACCGTAACCGCCAGCCCGTCGTACGCATAATGCACGTGAGGGGGCAATTCCTTTTCAATCCGGGCATGCAAACCGATGCGGTGGCTCATATGGATCAGATAGGTTTCTCTCGGGCGGATGCGTTCGATCTGCGCCAAGGCTTCCCCCAAACTTTCGTGCGACGGATGAGGCTCGTAACGAAGGGCGTCGAGCACCAGCACGTCGAGTCCTTCCAATTTGGCATATTCTTCTTCAGGAATCGATTTGACGTCCGTCAGGTAGGCCATATTCCCGATCCGGTACCCGTAAATAGGCAGCTTGGCATGCATCACGCGGATGGGAATAATCCGGACGCCGGCGGCTTCGAAGGCGTGGAGCGGCACGGGATGCAGTTCGAGATTGGGCACGCCGGGATATTTATGATCGCGAAAGACGTAGGGTATGCGTTGACGGATCGCTTCGGCTACATAGTCTTCGGCATAAATATCGACGCTCTTCCCCCGGCCAAAAGGGCGTAAATCGTCCAGGCCGCCTACATGGTCGTAATGCTCGTGCGTCAGCAAGACCGCATCGAGGTGTTCGATCCCGTTCGAGAGCATCTGACACCGGAAATCGGGGCCGCAATCGATGAGTATTTTCTTTCCTTTGGTTTCTACCAGCACGGAGGCCCTCAAGCGTCGGTCACGGGGGTCTTGGCTGGTACAGACTTCGCAATGGCATCCGATTTCCGGGTTGCCGGTGGAAGTGCCGGTTCCTAAAAAAATTAATTTCATTACCCTACGTATTTAACTTCCGGCATCAGTTCGATACCGAACCGTTCGTTTACCGCCATCCGGATGCTTTCGGCTACCAAGGCGATTTCGTCGCCGGTGGCGCCACCGAAATTAACCAGCACCAAGGCTTGTTTATCGTACACGCCTACATTGCCGTGACGGCGTCCTTTGAAGCCGCATTGCTCGATAAGCCAGCCGGCGGGTATCTTTACCCGGCCTTCGGAAGCAGGGTAAGAAGGAATCGCCGGATAGGCCGCGCGAAGCCGTTCGAACTGCCCGGCGGAAACGACGGGGTTCATAAAAAAGCTTCCGGCGTTTCCCAATACGTCCGGATCGGGAAGCTTTTCCCGGCGGATGGCGATGACGGCTTCCCGGATGGCGTCCGGCGTATAAGGAGTATCGCCCAAGGCTTCGCGCAGGCGGCCGTAATCCACGCTGAACTGTGCCGGATGTTTGGTCAACCGGATGGTCAGATGGGTAACAATATGGGGGTCGTTATGTTCATTCTTGAAATAGCTCGTGCGATAACCGTAAGCGCAATCGGCTTGGGTAAACACGCGTTTTTCGAAGGTCAGCCGGTTGTAGGCTTCCACGGTTTCGATCACGTCTTTGATTTCTACGCCGTAAGCGCCGATATTCTGGACGGCGGCGGCGCCTGTTTCGCCGGGAATAAGCGACAGGTTTTCAATGCCTGCCCAGCCTTCGCGAGCGGCGTAGGCTACCACGTCGTCCCAGCGTTCGGCAGCGCCGATACGCAGCCATACGGCTTCCTCGGTTTCGCGCACGCGTTCGATGCCGCGAATGGCGCCATGCAGGATGATTCCGTTGAAATCGTTCAGTAGCAGCAAATTGCTTCCGCTCCCGATGGGTAATGAAAGGCATTCCTGGAAATATTCATCGTGCAAAATACATGTTAATTCTTCTTCGTTTTCGTATTCCATGAACCAACGGGTTTTTACCGGGAGATGGAAGGTGTTATGCTTTTCCAGCGAGTAGTTCTGCTCTATTCTCATATATTTAGTGTTTACGCCTGTTCTACCTTGTTGGTGGCGGCTAGGCAACCTCTGGTTGGATAGCCACGACAAAAGTAAGATAAATTATCAGGTGCGCAACTAGGGTTTTTCGGCTTTTTTCCGTATATTTGGTGCAAAAGGAGGGGTTATGAACAAAGAAGATCCGGGCATAACAGAAGAAATCCTGAAAATGATCCGTGAAAAACTGGAAGTTTTCAACCGCGGAAGGGTAGCGGGCAAGGGTCGGTATTATATTTTACTGCCGAATGAGAAGACGTTGTACTACACGTTATGGTATTATAATCCGCTGGCCGTTTATCATTCTTTTATTTTTCTTTCCAACCTCGAATTAAATTCCATCGGCTCGGTGGCCAAGGCGATGCGGCTGACGGCCAATTCCTACCGGCCGCTTTCCATCATCAGGGAAATAGAGTCGTATGTGGAGAACGGCGACGATCTTATTCTTTTCGGCCGCTACCGGGGGCATCATTTGCAGGAGATTTATACTATCGATCCGCGCTATATCTTATGGATAGCCGACAAATACGAGCCTCGCGTAAAAAGCGAATATCGCTTTAAGGAGATGGCCGTGAGTTATGCCGGGGCTTATCTCGATTTGCAGACCCGCCGGCGGTATAAGATCTCTTCCAGCCAGTTCGTAGGGGAAGCGGGCGGCAAATTGAAAAATCTTTCGCTCACGATCGTACATGTCCGGATTGCCGACGATCATTATAAGACGAAGGTCGTGGGAGGCGTTCCTTATTTCTATGTAGACCAGTTGCTTACTGCAACCGATGCGGAGGGTAATTTGTTTTTACTGACGGTAAAGGCGGCCGACCGGAGCCTGGTTTCGGGTACGCTGGCCACAGGCAGCCATGCGTATGTGCAGGGGGAAAAATTGGAAATCGCATCGGCTAAAATATTGAAACAAGTAGAATTACATAATATAAAATACACAAAATTAGGCTATATCAAACTAAACGGTTAACTTTTTTTGTTTCAAAATTCGTAACAAATGTACACAAGCCTTGTTTAATAAGAAACTTATATTAATTAGCACACTTCTCGAATTAAAACCCGCAATCTTCGGGGCGGAGTGTACGATTAGCCATGTGTAATAATCATAAAAAAAGTAACGTTTATGAACAAAGCTGAACTTATTGAAGCCTTAGCAGAAAAGGCCGGGTTACAAAAACAAGAAGCAAAAAAGGTATTGGATGCTTATATAGAAATTGTAACCGATTGTATGGCACAAAATGAGGAAATTGTGTTGGTTGGTTTCGGTACCCTCACGCCTCGTCCGCAGACCGAACGCTTGGCACGCAATCCAAAGACGGGTACTCCGGTGATGATTCCGGCGCGTAGAACGGTGAAATTTAAACCGGGCAAATTTTTGCTTGAGGCGATGAACGATGCTTCCTCAAAATGAAATATGAATTGCTTTGATTTCTTAGTCGGCCGGCACTTTTGTTCTCATCAGAAGGAGTGACCGGCCGTAATTATGCGCACGCTTTTTTACGGAATCGTTTTTTACCGTCCTTCCATTTGTGGCTCCCGGCAAATATCCTTACTTTTGACTGCAAAAATACAGCATTTTATCGATATGGAAATTGTCAATCTGGAAAAGACGGATTCGATACTGGGGCAGTTTGTGGCTGAACTCAGGGATGTGAAGATTCAACAAGATAGTTTGCGTTTTCGCCGTAATCTGGAAAGGATCGGCGAGCTTATGGCCTATGAAATCAGCAAGAAGTTTCGGTATAGTACGAAAGAGGTGCATTCGCCCTTGGGCATCGCTCCTGTCCGTACGCCCGACGATCCGGTGGTAATCGGTACGATTCTCCGGGCCGGATTGCCTTTTCATCAAGGATTTCTGAATTGTCTGGATCATGCGGAGAATGCGTTCGTTTCGGCTTACCGGAAGTATAAAGACCGGCTGAATTTCGATATTCATATCGAATATATTGCCTCTCCTTCTCTGGAGGGCAAAACGTTGATCCTGACCGATCCGATGTTGGCTACCGGAAATTCGATGGAGTTGGCGTACGAGGCGCTGCGCACGAAAGGCGAACCGGCGCATGTGTATCTGGCTTCTATTATTGCAAGCCGGGAAGCGTTGGAGTATATCCGGAAAAAAATGCCGGAGGATAAAACGACGCTTTGGGTTGCCGCCCTCGACGATAAGCTCGACGATCATTCGTATATCGTGCCCGGTTTAGGAGATGCGGGAGATTTGGCGTATGGGGAAAAAGAATAAATAGGGTATTTCTCTATTTTTTTGGGGGGGTAATGAACTCGTTCTTCCCTCTTCCCGCTCTTCCCTCTTCCCTCTTCCCGCAAAGTAAAACGACCGTGAAGTAAAACGACCGTGAAGCAAGGCCAATCGGTTTATCCTGTCTTCACTCTTTGTTGGCGATTTTTCAGCACTTTTCTTTGGAAACACTGCAAATACAAAGCGTGTCCGGAAACGGATAAAGAGGAATACGGGCTTTTCAGTTATT
>DBFJSK010000536.1:0-28474 GCA_048403675.1 Tannerellaceae bacterium
GGTATTAAAAGACGGGAAGCCTTTCTTTATTCCCGACTTTTCCTCGGAAATCCATTATGAAACGGAGATTGTGGTGAAAATAGACCGGCTGGGTAAAAATATTGCCGAACGATTCGCCCACCGGTATTATAGTGAAGTGACGGTCGGAATCGATTTTACGGCGCGCGATTTGCAAACCCGTCTGCGGGAAAAAGGATTGCCGTGGGAACTAAGCAAATCGTTCGATAATGCGGCGGCGATCGGGACATTCGTGCCTGTGGCCAGTGTAGGGGAAATCGGTTGTCTTCCTTTTCATTTGAATATCAACGGAAAGACAGTGCAATCGGGAAATACGGTCGACATGCTTTTTCCCCTCGACCGAATCATTGCCTATGTGAGCAGTTTCTGCACCCTGAAAATAGGCGATCTGATTTATACCGGAACGCCTGCCGGAGTAGGGCCTGTTCATATCGACGATCACTTGCAAGGCTATATCGGCGACCAGAAACTGCTCGACTTCCACGTAAGGTAAGCAGCGGGAAAAAGGAACCGGCGGAAAATAAGAATGATGTTACGATATATATATATAGTACTGATAGGGTTCTTGCTCTGTTTTTCCGCCCGGGCGGAGGAAAGCCGTTATGCGGCTTCTTCGGCGCTGGCCCAGGGAAAATGGATAAAAATCCGGGTGGACGAAACCGGGATGTATAAACTTTCGTATGCCGACCTGCGGAAAATGGGATTTTCCGATCCGGCGAAAGTATCGGTTCACGGTTATGGCGGTTGGCCGCTGGCGGAAGATTTTCAGCAACCTTATGTAGACGATGTGCCGGCCGTAGCCGTATGGCGGGGAGAGGATTATTTGCTTTTTTACGCCCGGGGGCCTCTGAAATGGGAGTATGTAACGACCAAAGGTTCGAATCATCCGGAGAATAATTCGTTTGTCCATACCAACAACCCGTATTCCTTGTACGGGTATTATTTCCTGACCGACGCTACCGATTGTCCCGAAATGACGACGGCTCCCCAAGCGGAAGGCGCCACGCTTCAGATTACCAGCTTCGATGATTATAAGGTACACGAAAAAGACCTGGTTTCGCTCAACAAATCCGGACGCGAATTTTTCGGCGAATCGTTCGATCTGAACCTTTCCCAGAATTTCACCTTTACGGTGCCGGGCATACTTTCTTCCGATGCTAAAGTCATGGTGCGGTTTGTAGCCAAGCCCCAGGGTGGAAACGGGCAGATCAAACTCAGCAGCGCAGGGACGGAACTCCTCGTCGCAACTATCCCCAAAATTGAAGCTTCCGAAATCAGCGGGAGCAATCTGGTCGCCCGGGTATCCGAAACCAGTATTACCTGGCCGGGGGAAAAGCCGGAAACTATTCGTTTCAACCTGACATATGCCCCGCTGGGCCACGAGAATGTACATCTGGACTATATTCGTTTGCAGATGCAACGCACGCTCAAACCGTATGGGGCTTGTACCCTGTTTCGCAGTTTGGCAGCTCAAAACAATGCTTCCCGGTTTATGATTGAAGGGGCCAATGCCGCCACGCGGGTGTTCGACGTAACCGATAACCTGAAGCCCCGGCTGGTAGCCGCCCGGTTGGAAGGTTCCACCCTTACCTTTACGATACCGGCCGATGCGCAGTTGCGGGAGTTCGCTTTGGTGCAAACAGACCAGACGCTGCCTGTTCCGGAAACGGTGGGCGAGATCGCGCCTCAGAACCTGCACGCGCTTCCTCAAACCGATATGATTATTCTGGCGCCGGCGGCTCTTCAATCCGAAGCGGAACGACTGGCGGAGGAACATCGCCAACGCGATCAATTGAGCGTACAGGTGATCGATCCGGAAGCTGTCTACAATGAATTTTCGAGCGGTACGCCCGATGCAACGGCTTATCGCCGGCTGATGAAGATGTTTTACGACCGGAGCACGTCCGAGGCTGATGCTCCCAAATACCTCTTGCTGTTTGGCGACGGGGTGTACGACAACCGGGGAGTGACTTCGGAAATAAGTAAACTTTCCCGCGAGAATATGTTGCTCACCTATCAATCGCAAGAGTCTCTGAATGTCTATTCGTACGTGACGGATGATTATTTCGGCTTTCTCGACGACCGGGAAGGTGAAGAAGGCAAAGCAGCGAGTGCTACCCTGGATATCGGCATCGGCCGTATTCCGGTACGTACTGCCGGCGAAGCCGCTCAAGTGGTCGATAAACTGATCCGTTACATGGATAATCAAGAAACCGGAGGGTGGAAAAACCGCATCGCTTTTGTAGGCGACGACGGGAGCACCGCCGATACATTTACGACGACCCACATGGAGCAAGCCAATACGCAGGCAGATTACATAGAAGCTAACCACCCGGAATTTCTGGTCAACAAAATATTATTCGATGCTTACAAGAAAGATTATTCGGGCCATACTACCTATCCGGATGTAACCAGTAAAATACAAAAATCACTCAAAAACGGGCTGTTGCTGATTAATTATACCGGGCATGGGAACACCCAGTCGTGGAGCGACGAGAAGGTGCTCACGCAATCGGACATTTTGCAATCTACCTATACCACCCTCCCGCTCTGGATTACGGCAACCTGCGATTTTACCCGTTTCGATGCCGCTGCCACTTCAGCCGGAGAAGATGTATTGTTGCATAAGACCAGTGGGGGAATGGCTTTATTTACTACCACACGCGCCGTATACCCGACGGCAAATTTCCAGATGAACCAGAAATTGATCTCTCATTTATTTGATAAGAAAAACGGATACCGCCTGACGCTGGGAGAAATCATGAAGCAAACCAAGCTCGATTTAGGCACGCAAATCAACAAACTGAACTTTCTCTTGGTCGGCGATCCGGCCATGAAGCTGGCTTATCCGGAATACCGGATGCGGGTAACGGCGATCAACGGCCAACCGGTCGATGGCGACCCGCTCACCTTCCAAGCCCTCGGCCGGGTGACGGTAGAAGGCGAAGTTCTACGGCCTGACGGCCAGTTGGCGACCGATTTCTCGGGAATCCTCAATCCCACGGTCATGGATAGCCGTACGACGGTGAAGACTCTCGACAATAACCGGACAGGAAATATTTTCACTTACGAAGATTATCTCAATACGCTCTTTATCGGAAACGACTCGGTACGACAGGGTAAATTCAGTTTCACCTTCACCGTTCCTAAAGATATTTCCTATTCGGGCAACCGCGGAAAGATAAGTCTGTATGCCGCCGACGAGGCCTCGGGCAACGAAGCCCAGGGCGCCTTTTTAAATTTCAAAGTAGGCGGAACAGCCGAAGAAGCGGAAAAAGATACGGTAGGCCCGGAAATCCGGCAATTGTACTTGAACGATTCCACTTTTACAGAGGGTGGCCAAGTAAATACCACCCCCTATTTTGTAGCCCGGCTCTGGGATCAAAGCGGCGTCAACATCACCGGCAGTAGTGTGGGGCATGATATCATGCTCACCATCGACAACAATCCCTTCCTGAGCTACAACCTCAACAGCTATTACGAAATCCAACCGGGAGAAGAAGGGGAAGGCCTGATCCGCTTCTCGATTCCGGCGCTCGAACAGGGTATGCATACGGCCGAATTCAAAGTATGGGACGTACAGAACAATTCCACCACCCATACCTTTACCTTCGAAGTCGTGGAAGGACTGAAACCGTTTATCACCGAATTAATCGCCACGCCGAACCCGGCCCGCGAGCAGGTGGAATTCCGGTTATATCACAATCTGCCCGAATCCACCCTCCGGGTAAACATCAGCGTATACGACCTGGCCGGCCGCCTTATCTGGACCACCGCCCAAGAAGGCTCGTCGGAAGGTTTCAAAGCCTACATCGTAACGTGGAATCTGACCGACCGGGCAGGTTCCCGGATTCGTCCCGGCTTGTATCTTTACCGGGCCGCCGTGCGCACCGCCGGTTCGAAAGAAGCGACGAAGGCGAATAAATTACTTATCCTGGCACAATAAAGCCGGCATATTTCAGTTTATATTTTCGCAAGCCTTACGGCCCGGCCGGGAGTTTGCTACAGGAATCTCTAAGTTATAACGAAGTAAGTATGATGAAAATATCCAGATTCGGCCTGCTTATATGCAGTTTTTACTTCCTCACCACGCTGGCGCTCCGTGCACAGGACGATATAAAAAACAAATTCGCCCCTATCCATACCGCTATCCCCTCTCTTTCCATCGCCCCCGATGCGCGCGGCGGTGCGATGGGAGACAACGGAGCGGCGACCTTGCCCGACGTGAACTCCCAATATTGGAACCCGGCCAAATACGCGTTCAACTACAGCAAAGCGGGCGTATCGCTATCCTACACCCCCTGGCTCCGGAAACTGGTAAACGACGTGGCCCTGGTTAACCTGGCCGGTTACTATAAACTCGGCGACAGCGACCTGCAAGCCATCGGCGCCTCGGTACGTTATTTCTCGCTGGGCGAAGTAAAAGATTACGGCGGCGAAGCCGGAGGCACCCCGATGACCATGAACCCCTACGAAATGGCCATCGACGTAAGCTACAGCCGCAAACTTTCGGAAGCCTTTTCCATGGCCGTCGCCTTGCGGTTCATCCGCTCGGACATGAGTGCTCCGGCCGACGAACTGATGGTGCCCGACAACGCTTTTGCTGCCGACATTGCCGGGTATCTGGAAAAATATGTCATGATCGGCAACAACGAAAGTTTGTGGAGTTTCGGTTTCAACGTTTCCAATATCGGAACGAAAGTATCGTACAACGGAGGCGAAACCAACCAGTTCCTGCCCACTTCGCTCCGCGTAGGAACGGGCTTGCTCTACCCCATCGACGATTACAACCATATCGGCTTCTACCTCGACCTGAGCAAATACCTTGTACCCAATTATCCGGTACAGGAAGGAAGCACCGAAGAAGATATTACCAAGTATGAAGAGGCGATGAAGGACTACAATAATATGTCGCCCATCACCGGCATCTTCAAATCTTTCGGCGATTCGCCCAACGGTTTCAAAGGTGAATTGCAGGAGATCATGGCCTCGCTGGGTATGGAATACAGTTATAATGAACAGTTCTTCGTGCGGGGCGGTTATTACTATGAAAACAAGAACCAGGGAAACCGCCAGTATTTCTCGGTCGGAGCCGGGTTCCGCATGAGCGTGTTCCAGCTCGACGCCGCCTACCTGATCAGTACGGTGCAGAGCAACCCTCTCGACCAGACATTGCGTTTCAGTCTGTCGTTCGATATGGACGGCATTAAAAACCTGTTCAGATAAACCATTCATTCCCGACGAAAAATGAAAATACGCGTAGGATTCGGATACGACGTACATGCCCTAAGCGAAGGCCGCGCCCTCTGGCTGGGCGGTATCAAAATCGAACACACGGTCGGCCTGCTGGGCCATAGCGATGCCGACGTACTGATTCATGCCATCTGCGACGCTCTGCTCGGAGCCGCCAACCTCCGCGACATCGGCTATCATTTTCCAGACACCGCCGGCGCCTATAAAGACATCGACAGCAAACTCTTGCTTCGCGATACGATGAAGCTGATCCGGGAAGCTGGCTACGAACTGGGGAATATCGACGCCACCATTGCCGCCGAACGACCGAAACTGAACCCGCATATTCCACTCATGAAACAAACGCTGGCCGAAGTAATGCAGGTAAGCGAAGCCGACCTCTCCATCAAAGCCACCACCACTGAAAAACTAGGTTTTACAGGCCGGGAAGAAGGCATCGCCGCCTATGCTACAGTGCTGATTGAGCGGAAGGAACAATAAACCAGAACGTACTTCCTTGCCCCTCTTCGGATTCCACTCCGATCTCGCCGCCCAGCGTTTGGATGATGGTCTGGCAGATCGACAATCCGAGTCCGGTACCTTGTATAAACAAATCGAATTTGGCAAACCGGTCGAACACATGCGGGATATTCTCGGGGGCAATTCCCTTGCCGGTATCCTGTACATAGCCGTATATCCCTTTTTCCACCACGCGATACCCCATCCGGATCGACCCTTCGAATGTAAATTTGCACGCATTGGTCATAAAATTATTCACCACCTGCGTCAGGCGGTTCTTCTCCGAGCGGATAATTACCTGCGTCCTGGGTACCTCGCATATCAATTCCACGCTTTCCCTGACGCGGCTGCGGAACGTCTTTTCGAGCGTAAGGAAAATCGCGCTCACATCCACCTCGGAGAAATGAAAGTCCATCTGCCCCGCCTCGATCTTGGACAAATCCAGTATATCATTAATCAATTGCAACAAAAGATCGTTGTTTGTTTCGATAATCCGGCAAAATTCCGCCGTTTCCTCCGACTGCGAAGTCTGGGCGATCAGGTTCGAAAAGCCCACAATTGCATTCAGCGGCGTACGAATCTCATGGCTCATATTCGCCAGGAAAGCCGATTTAAGCCGGTTCGCTTGTTCCGCCTGTTCTTTTTCCCGGATATTCTGCTCCATTTTCTTGCGTTCGTCGATCAGCATACTGCCGCCCACCAACGTAAGCGGGCGATGTTCCTCGTCGTAACTATCGATGATAGCATAACTTTCCACCCAATGCAAATCGGGCGTATACATTCGCATTTCCACCTTCACGATAGGCGCCCGGCCGGAAAGCAACTCTTCAAACATCTGATGCATTTTAGGCGCATCCTCGGGATGCACCACCGCTTGAAACTGCTCGTGCGTCAGCGTATATTCCGGAAACGAATCGAAACAATGCACGCCCGCATACTCCATATCCCCGTGAATCAAATCGGTTCTCAAATCCCACGTCCATAAAATGATGCGGCTGGCCTTCAACACCAGCCCGTACCTCCGGTTCAATTCCTCCGTTTGCTGCGCCGCCCTCCACTCTCTATCCCGCTGCTTTTGCTTTTGAATAAACAAACGGAAACGCAGGAAAGCGACCGAAATCAACAAAAGCAAGATAATCGCCGTGCTGACAATATGCACCCGGTAACGGATGAAAAAGCTGGGCGGTTCCTGAAAATAAATGGCAGACGACGGAAAACGCTCCGTCGCGATGCCATGTTGCACCAAATGACGGTAATTCAGGAAAGCATGGGGTTTGCCACCCACTACCGGCGAAATATCACGCGCCGACCGACCGGAAAGAATTTCCCGAGAAGTAGCGAGAATCTGCTCCACCGTAGCCTGGGTGGAAATATAAAATCCCCCTGCAAAAAGCCCCGACGATGCATCCATATCGACCACGGTAAACACCGGCGAAGGGGAAAATATAGTCATCATCTTCTGCACATTATCGGCCAAATACACATTCTCGTTGCGATTATTCAACACAAACCAGGAATAATAAATGATACCCGTTTCCTCATCGAAACGCGATAACGTATCCAGAAGCGCCTCCGTCTGCAACCGGGGCGTCTGCAACAATTCGAGCCGGAGATCAGGGAAAGTGTTCCGGACGACCCGCTCGGCCTCCAAACTGCTCAACACGCCGATATACCGGCTATCGTAAATAAAAGCAATCCGCTTGATGGTAGGTTGCAACGTCAACATCAAACGGATGGTTTCTTCAATATAAAGAGGCTGGCTGAGCAAAGTGACATTGTAGCCGGCTGTTATCTCCTGCGCCGGGCGCATATTCTTCACCGAATCGATTTCCCGGTCGATCAAAAATTCGAATTGATCCAACATTTTCCCGCGAGAATAACAAATTAGCGACGGCACATCCTTCCACTGCCCGTCGAACAAGCTTTGGCAACTTTGCCAGGCCGGATCACCGATACAAATCACCAAAGCAGGCGGCACAGCATATTTTTCCGCTAACTTTTTGTTTTTCCGTTCGAGGTCTTCCAAACTTTTGAGCGTAGGGATCCTTAACGCCTCTTTTTTCACGATCCAGCCCTCCCCCTTCAGCCGCTCTTCGACCCTTTTACAAGCCTGCGCCGTCCATTGCTCCCCAAACTCGATGGAATGCAACATCAAGATATACCTATCGTCGGCGGCCTGCCGAGCCTGAAGCGGGAAAATACAGACCCAAGCCACTAACGCCAAAAATAATTTTTTCATTAAGCTTCGTTTACAAGGTTCTCCATCCCCTTCCATAATCTTTGATTATCAACACACAAATGTATACAATCCCGCCAGATAATACAAAAAAACAGACGAATATCCCCCCACCCCGCCCGGAAAGGCGGCAAGCCCATTTGTAGATCCGCATAAGAATCTGTAGCTTTGAGCCATAAAAGCAATTTGTATGAAGAATAACGACTGGAAAAACCGGTTGGGCATCCTCTATTCCACCAACCCCGATTTTCAATACGAGAAGGAAGAAACAGCCGCAGAAGACACCCTTCCGGCCGCCAAACAACCTTTACGCATCGCGCTCGACAAACGCAACCGGGGCGGCAAAACCGTGACGTTGATAACCGGTTTCCGCGGCACGACGGACAACCTGGCCGAGCTGGGCAAATTCCTGAAAATAAAATGCGGCACAGGCGGCTCGGCCAAAGAAGGCGAGATCATCATCCAGGGAGACGTACGCCGCAAAGTATACGACATCCTCCAGAAAGAAGGATACACCCAAACCCGGATCATCTGATTATGCTGACCATCTACAGAGCTTCCGCAGGAGCCGGCAAAACCCACAAACTCACCGGCGAATACCTCTTACTGCTGTTCGCTCAGCGAGGAGGCTACCGGCGCATTCTGGCGGTGACCTTCACCAATAAAGCCACCGACGAAATGAAGAACCGGATCGTGGTGGAACTCTACCAACTCGCCTCGGGGCGTCCGTCGGACTACGTCAAGCTCCTGGCTTCGGCCTATAAGCTGACCGAACCCCAGGTACGCCGGCAAGCCCGCGAAATCCTGTGCGACATCCTCCACGACTATTCCGCCTTCAACATCAGCACCATCGACCGCTTTTTCCAGCAAACCATGCGCGCCTTCACCCGCGAAATCGGATTACAAGGCGGATACGGCATCGAAATGGATCAGGAACTGGTGCTGCGCGAAGCCGTCGACAACTTGCTGGGCGACCTGGAGAAACCCGAAAGCAAAGACCTGCTCGGCTGGCTGCTCCGCTTTGCAGAAGACAAAATAGAAAACGGCGGCGAATGGAACCTGCGCAAAGACATCATGGCCCTCAGCCGCGAAGTCTTCAAAGAAAGCTACAAAAGCTTCAGCGAAGCCATAGAAGAAGACATCCGCGACAAACAAGCCCTCGAAAAATACCAAAACCAGCTCTACGCCATCATCCGTTCGGTAGAAAAAGAAGCCCGCACCTGGGGCGAAAAAGGCATGGCCCTGCTCCAAGCCTACGGGCTGCAACCCTCCGACTTCCGGGGAGGCAACCGCTCGGCCCTTTTCTTCTTCGAACGATTAAGCAAAGGCGAAATGAAACCGCCCTCGGCCACCTTCGCCTCCCTGGCCGACAACCTGGAAGGCTGCTTTACGAAAACCACTCCGCCAGCTCTGCGGCAAGTGATCGGCTGTGTCTTCGAAGAAGGCCTCAACGAATGCATCAAAGCCATCGTGGCCCTTTTCGACCACCTGGCCCCCTACCATACCGCCCGCGAAATCGTACGCTATTACTATACCCTGGGCATCCTCACCGACGTCTCCCGGCAGATCGCCGCCTACCGAGAAGAAAAAAACATCATGCTCATTGCCGACACCACCGAACTGCTGAACAAAATCATGGACAGCAGCGACACCCCCTTCATCTACGAAAAAACCGGTACCCGGATCGACCATTACATGATCGACGAATTCCAGGACACCAGCGGCATGCAATGGAACAACTTCCGCCCCCTGATTGAAGAAAGCCTCTCGGCCGGCCGCGACAACCTGATCGTAGGCGACGTCAAACAAAGCATCTACCGCTTCCGCAACTCCGACTGGAAACTGCTCGACCAGCAAGTACGCCTGGACTTCTCCGAGCAACAGGTACGCGAAGACACCCTGAAAGAAAACTGGCGCAGCGCCCGCCACATCGTAGAATTCAACAATACGTTCTTCACCTCAGCCCCCGCCCTGCTCCAACAACTCTATAACGAACAACTCGAAGCCTCGGCGCTAACGGAAAAAGAGCGCGAAGCCTTTTTCACCAAAGTCATGTCGGCCTACGACAAATGCTACCAGCAAGTACCGCCACCCTTCGTGGGTAAAGCAGGTCATGTAAAAATAGACTTCCTGTGCGACGCCGACGAAGACGCCGACGAAAAAGACTGGAAAACGATGGCCCTCGACCGGCTGCCCGAAACCCTCGAACACCTGCAAGACCAGGGATACGCCCTGAAAGACATCGCCATCCTGGTCCGCACCAACCAGGAAGGCGCCGCGGTAGCCGACACCCTGCTAGCCTATAAGGAAACCCACCCCTCGGAGCATTACCGCTACGACCTGATCTCGGACGACGCCCTTTTCGTAGGCAGTTCCACCGCCGTGCGTTTTCTGATCGCCATGTTGCGCCACCTGAAGAACCCCGAACAACCGCCCGCGCGCCGGATCGCCCTTTACTCGTACGCCGTTTTAACCGGCCGGTTCGGCCCCGACACCCTGGCCGGCACCGATTTCCCGCCGCACATCCAGCGCGAGCTGCTGCTGTTGTCGCGCCAATCGCTGTACGAAACCACCGAAGGTCTTTTCCGGCTCTTCGAAGACAATTTTCCGGAAAACGAACAAGTCTTCGTACAAGCCTTCCTCGACCTGGTATCCGACTACACGCAGAAAGAAAGCCCCGACCCCGGCCGTTTCCTGAAATGGTGGGACGAAACCGGCTACCGCAAAACCATCGCTACGCCCGACGCACAAAACGCCGTGCGCATCCTGACCGTACACAAATCCAAAGGCCTGGGCTTCAAAGTCGTCATCCTGCCCTTTGCAGACTGGGAAATCGACCATAAGCCCACCAAACCGGTGATTCTGTGGTGCCAACCCACCGCGGCCCCCTTCAACAAACTCCATCTGGTGCCGGTACGCTACGGCCAATTGTTGAGCCAGACGATCTTCGCCCGCGACTACTTCGAAGAAAAACTTCACGCCTACATCGACAACCTCAACACCCTCTACGTAGCCTTCACCCGATCGAAAGAAGAACTCATCGCCTTCGCCCCCCGTCCCAAAAAGATCGATGAAAAAACAGGCCGAACCGAAAAAATCAGTTCGATAGCCGATTTACTTTGGGCCGGCCTCACCCACGAAGTAAAAGACACCCGCGAAGGCGAAACCCTCATTTCCCTTACCGGCTCCTTCCGCCCGCAGGAAGGCTGCTTCGAACTGGGCGACTGGTGGCGGCCGGCCGGAAAAGGGCCGGAGGACACCGCCCCGGAAGAAATCCAGATGACCCGCCTCCGCTCGGTAACGGCCGACGACCGGCTGCAACTACGCCTATACGGTAAAGGCTTCTTTTTCGACAACCCCTTACGCAAACACGGCGCCCTGATGCACGAAATCCTGAGCGGCATCCGCACTAAAAAAGATATTCTGCCCACCGTAGAAAATTACCGTGGAGCCGGCATCATCAACCGCGAAGAGGCCGCCCAACTGGCCTTGCGGCTGAACAAACTGCTCGAACGGCCCGAAATCGCCGCCTGGTACGACGGCAGCGGCCGCGTGCTGAACGAAGTAGATATTCTTACCGGCCCCGGAAAATCCCGGCGCCCGGACCGTGTCATCATCGACGGCGAAACAGTCACGGTAATCGACTACAAATTCGGCGTACACATCGATAAGCGCCACGAACACCAGGTAAAACATTACCTCCGCCTTATCCGCGAAATGGGTTACCAAACGGTAAAAGGCTACCTTTGGTACGTAGAATTAGATAAAATCGAACACGTGAATACCTGATATATTTTTGATATTCGGCAAAAATGAATATTTTTGCAGATTCTTACATGTAAATAACAACTGTCAGGACAACGAATGAAAGTACATAAAGAAGGAACGGGATTGCTGCTAACGCTGTTTACGATATTATTTATCGGCAACGTCGCGTTATACCACACAAACGGCCGGGGGATGGTATTCTACACGGTCGGAGTGCTATCGCTCATCCTTTTCCTGCTGGTATTGAACTTTTTCCGCAGCCCGGCCCGTCACTTCCCCTTCGATTCCGAAGGCATGGTGATCGCCCCCGCCGACGGCACGATCGTGGCCATTGAAGAAGTGATGGAAAATGAAATCCTGCACGAAAAACGCTTGCAGGTATCCATCTTCATGTCGATCTTCAACGTCCACGCCAACTGGTTTCCCGTCGACGGCATCGTTCAATCCGTTTCCCACCAGAAAGGCCGCTTCATGGCCGCCTACCTGCCCAAGAGCAGTACCGAAAACGAACGTTCGGCCGTGGTAATCACCACCAAGCAAGGACACGACATCCTGGCCCGCCAGATCGCCGGCGCCATGGCCCGCCGCATCGTCACCTACGCCAAACCCGGCGAAGCCTGCACGGTGAACGAACAGATGGGCTTCATCAAATTCGGTTCCCGCGTGGACGTGTACCTGCCGCTCGGCAGCGAAGTCATTGTAAAAATGGATCAAAAAGTAACGGCCAACCAAACCGTTATAGCCCGTTTACCCAAATGAAGATAACCCAACATATTCCCAACACCATCACCTGCTGCAACCTGGTATCCGGTTGCATAGCCAGCGTCATGGCCTTCGAAGGACAGCTTCTATACGCCGCCGGATGGATCATCCTGGCCGCCGTATTCGATTTTTTCGACGGTCTCAGCGCCCGCCTGTTGAAAGCCTACTCGCCCCTGGGCAAAGAACTCGATTCGCTGGCCGACATCGTCAGCTTCGGCGTAGCCCCCGGCATGATTCTTTTCGCCCTGCTCCGGGCAGCCGCCCCGGCCCTGCCGCTGGGACAGTGCAACGCCTACATACCCTACCTGGCCTTTGTCATCCCGGCCTTTTCCGGGCTGCGCCTGGCCAAATTCAATATCGATCCCCGGCAAACCACCTCGTTTATCGGCCTACCGGTGCCGGCCCACGCCCTTTTCTGGGCTTCGGCCGCCTATGCCGCACAGCCTTTGGTGCGAGCCAACCCCGGGTTGTTGGTGGGCCTATCGGTCGTGCTGGCCATCGCCACCTCCCTGCTGTTGGTATCCGAAATCCCGATGTTCTCGCTGAAGATCAAATCGATAGCCTGGAAAGGAAACGAACTTCGTTATATCCTGGCGATCTGCGCCGTGGTATTCACCATATGCTGGGGATTTTTGGGAATCGCCGGCACCATCCTGCTGTATATCATCTTGTCTATTTTTAACAGAAAGAGATAAACAAGAATTCTTATCTTTGTGTTTGACTTAGTGAATAACCATTTAAGAAACGGATTATGTTCAAATTTTTGTTTGTCCTGTTTTTCTTTTTCCTCCTGTTAGTATTCCTCATGGGCTTCTCCATCCTGCGTACTTTCAAGAATATTTTCTTCGGCAGCAGCCATACTACGCGGAAAAAGGAAGACCACCGGTCGGCAAACACCCGTTCTTCTTCCTCCTCTTCCGAACCTACCGCAGCTCCCGACGACGACGATTTCCGCGCACCCTACCGCCGGAAAAAAATTTTCAGTAAAGATGAAGGAGAATATGTAGATTACGAAGAAGTAAAATAAACGGACGCTCCCCCCTCCACAACCCTACCATATCGAATTGATCTGTAGCCCCTTCCTTTATAAAAAACTCGAAACATGTTGCGACTTTAAGCGGAAAGTCGTACTTTTGCAGCCGATTGGAAAGCATTACTAATATAAAAATACATATACGACATTTATGGCAACAACTGCTGATTTCAGAAACGGAATGTGTCTCGACATCGACGGCACCTATTATTTTATCGTTGAATTCCTGCATGTTAAACCCGGAAAAGGCCCGGCTTTCGTCCGCACGAAACTGAGAAACGTAACCACCGGCCGTATCCTCGACAAAACGTGGAATTCGGGCGTAAAAGTAGAAGAAGTGCGCATCGAACGTCGGCCGTACCAGTTCCTTTATAAAGACGATATGGGCTATAACTTCATGCATCCGGAAACATTCGAACAAATCTCCCTGCCGGGCGAAAGCATCGAAGGCGTTCAATTCCTGAAAGAAGGCGACATTGTAGAAGCCATGGTACACGCCAGCAGCGAAACGATCCTGACCTGCGAACTTCCCGCTCACGTTATCCTGGAGGTGACTTATACCGAACCGGGTCTGAAAGGCGACACGGCAACCAACACGCTGAAACCGGCCACCGTAGAAACCGGCGCCGAAGTACGGGTACCCTTGTTCATCAACACCGGCGAAAAAATCGAAATCGATACGCGCGACGGCTCCTATGTAGGCCGCGTACGCTAAACGGCCCGGCCGTTTTCCTATCTTTCTGCCGACCACGCCCGTTCGAAAAGCCCCTGAGGGCCGTACAGGCGTGGTCAGTTTTTTTACCCTTCCAAAATCCACCTGCCGCTATGAAAGAACAAACCGACAAACTATCCATCCGCCATTGGGCCGAAGAAGATCGTCCCCGCGAAAAAATGATTGCCAAAGGCGCCTCGGCCCTTACCGACGCCGAATTGATCGCCATTCTGATCGGCTCGGGCAACAGCCGCGAATCGGCCGTCGAACTGGCCCAACGTATCCTACACGCTTCCGGCCACAACCTCAACGCCCTCGGCCACCTCTCCATCTCCGATCTGACCACCCGTTTCAAAGGGATCGGGCAGGCGAAAGCCGTCTCGATCGTAGCCGCTCTCGAACTGGGCAAGCGGCGCGGATGCAGCGACTTGCCCGAACGGATGAGCGTGCGTAGCAGCCGCCAGGCTTTTCTGTTGTTCTACGCCGAGCTGGCCGATATTCCCCACGAAGAAGTGTGGGCGGCCTTTACCAACCGCGCCTCGCAGGTCATCGGGAAGACCAAAATCAGCCAGGGAGGCGCCACCGAAACCACGGCCGACCTGAGGCTGATTCTCAAAGCCGCCATTCAGGCCCTCGCCTCGGGCATTATCCTTTGCCATAACCACCCCTCGGGCTACCTGGCGCCCAGCCCGGCCGACGATCAATTGACGCGGCAACTTCAAAAAGCAGCCGGATTGTTTCAAATTTCCCTGTTGGATCATCTGATCGTGGCTGATAATTGTTATTATAGTTATGCCGATGAAGGGAAGTTGAGCTAAGAAAGCGGCCCGAAGAGGTCTTCCTCGCTTTTCCCGGAGGCCGGGCTGATTGCCCGTTGAGAATTTAATCGTTATATTTGCAACCAAATTGAAGAAAGATGAACAACGAATTTCTCCAAACGGAAGAGGCGATCGTCGCCATGCTGAAAACAGTGTACGATCCCGAAATACCGGTCAATGTATACGACCTGGGATTGATCTACAACGTCGAAATCGACGATAACCAGAACGTGCGTATCGACATGACGCTGACGGCGCCCAATTGCCCGGCGGCCGATTTCATCCTGGAAGACGTCCGGATGAAGGTGGAATCGGTAAAAGGCGTGCATAATGTAGAAGTGAATCTGGTATTCGAACCGGAATGGAATAAAGACATGATGACGGAAGAGGCGAAGCTGGAACTGGGCTTTTTATAAGCCACGCACTCCGAACCGGCTTTCAGACGGCTGCCCCCCCTTTCGGACGACGCAAGCGAAGGCGGCGACGTCTGCAAAAAGGCGGAAACCAGCAAAACAAATTCCCCGGTTAGTCTTTGCAAAAGTAACAACAGAAAAGATGGATTCCCCACGTAAGAAAATTTATTTTGCTTCCGATGCCCACCTGGGCGCCCGTTTCCACCGCGATCCGCTAGCCGTAGAGAAACGGCTGGTACGCTGGCTCGACGGAATCAAAGAAGAGGCGCAAGCCATTTGGTTTCTGGGCGATATGTTCGATTACTGGTACGAATACAAATATGTCGTGCCCAAAGGGCATACCCGCTTCCTGGGCAAACTGGCCGAACTGGCCGATAGCGGGGTGGAGATTCATATTTTCATCGGCAACCACGATATTTGGATGTTCGATTACCTGCCCTCGGAAATCGGGGCGGTAATCCACCGCGAACCGCTCACCGTGGATTTGCTGGGAAAACGTTTTTTTCTGGCGCACGGCGACGAAGTGGATTACCGCAGCCGCACGTTCCGGGTGATCCGCTCGATTTTCCGCAATCGTTTTTGCCAATGGCTATACAGCGGGATTCACCCCCGGTGGACATTCGGGTTTGCCCTGGGATGGTCGCTAAGCAGCCGCAAAAGCGGACTCAAAAAGAAAGAGGAAGAGATAGCGGCCACCGGTTACAAAGGGGAAGCGGGAGAATATCTGATCGCTTTTGCCAAATCTTACCTGGCGACGCATCCGGACATCAATTTTTTTATTTTCGGCCACCGCCATATTATGCTCGATTTGATGTTGAGCCGCACCAGCCGCGTGTTGATTGCGGGCGACTGGATGCAATATTTCTCGTATATCGAATGGGACGGCCAGAACTTACGGCTCGACCAATTCGAAGCCGAAGACTAAAACACTGCCGGGGCGGCCGGTGGCTATAAGCAGAGTTAATAGGCTGGAAATGAAAAAATAAACGCTAAAAACAGCCCCCTCGTTCCGATAGGGGTTAAAAAATAAAAAGAATACAATAAGCCACACGACGGATCTTCCTTGCAAACGCTCCATATACATATCTGATTTTCAAACAGTTAATCAGCGACTTCCATTCCTTCCCAATTAGATGCTTATGGAATTGAAATTAGATAAGCATGCAATTCCGATTCCATAAGCATGCAATCCGGATTGCACTGGCATCCATTTTTTCTATCCGATAAAAAATGACAGGAAGGCTTCCTACACGAGATGGCTTCCCTCTTGCAGCAGGCAGCCCATAAAAAAACGGCTCCAACCGATGTCGGAGCCGTCTAAACACTAATCCGTTGTGTTTTGTAAGCTGTGAGGATTAGTTAGTTTGGAAGAATTCGTTTATTTGTCGAGGATTTCCAGCGTATCGGAAGCGATCATATATTCCTCGTCGGTCGGAACTACAATAATCGTCACTTTGCTGTCGGGCGTGCTGATAACCATTTCTTCGCCCCGCATGCCTTCGTTCTTTTCCACGTCGAGCTTCATCCCCATATATTCCATATTTTCGCAAACGGCGCGGCGCGTACCCCACTGGTTTTCGCCTACGCCTCCCGTCCATACCAGGATGTCGCAGCCACCCATGGCAGCAGCATATTCGCCGATATACTTTTTAATGCGGTAATTGTACACGTTCAGCGTCATGATGGCCCGTTCGTTGCCGGCTGCCACAGCCGCTTCAATCTCACGCATATCCGACGAGATACCCGACAGACCGGCCACCCCGCTCTGTTTATTAATCAGGTTCGACAAGCCCGCACCGTCCATGCCTTCCTTATCCATGATAAAAGAAAGCGCGCCCGCATCCACATCGCCGCAACGGGTACCCATCAGCAAACCTTCCACCGGGGTAAGTCCCATCGACGTATCGATACATTTTCCGTCTTTGATGGCGGCCAGCGACCCGCCGTTGCCGACATGAGCCGTAATGATTTTCTGCGTTTCATACGGCACGCCCAGAATTTCGCAAGCCCGGCGCGAAACGTACCGGTGGCTGGTTCCGTGGAAACCATAGCGGCGAACGCCGTATTTCGTATACATTTCATACGGCAAGCCGTACATATAGGCATAATCGGGCATCGTCTGGTGGAAAGCCGTGTCGAACACCGCTACCTGGGGAATCCCCGGAATCAAGGCTTCCATAGCGTTGATGCCTTTCAGGTTGGCCGGATTATGCAACGGGGCCAGGTCGGAACATTCTATAATTTTATTGATGACTTCGTCGTCGATCTTTACGCTCGATGCGAATTGTTCGCCTCCGTGTACCACGCGATGGCCTACGGCGTCGATTTCTTTGTATTCTTTGATACATCCGTAGGTGTCGTCGGTCAATACGCTCAGGATAAATTCGATTCCTTCCTGGTGGCCGGGAATGTCTTTTTCGAGGATGACTTTTTTGCCGTCTTTATCGGTCAGTTTGAGGAAAGCGCCCGGCAATCCGATTTTTTCGATTCCGCCCTGGGCCATCACCTCTTGGGTGGTCATATCAAATAATTTATACTTGATGGAGCTGCTGCCGCAGTTCAATACTAAGATCTTCATACGATTCGATTCTATAGGTTAGTTGATTAGTTTTTAGCTGCTTTCAAGCCGATCGACTGGTTGCAGGCGATGGCTACCATTTTATAAATATCGTCCACCGAGCAACCGCGCGACAAATCGTTCACCGGAGCGGCCATGCCTTGCAGGATGGGGCCTACGGCTTCGGCGTCGCCCAGACGTTGTACTAATTTGTATGCGATATTTCCTACTTCCAACGTGGGGAATACCAGCACATTGGCCTTTCCTCCCACTTCGCTGCCCGGGGCTTTCTTGGAAGCTACGGCTTCTACCAGCGCAGCGTCGGCTTGCAATTCGCCTTCGATTTTCAGCTCGGGAGCCATTTCTTTGGCCAGACGGGTAGCTTCCACAACCTTATCCACCATTTCGTGCGAAGCGCTTCCCTTGGTGGAGAAGCTCAGCATGGCTACGCGGGGTTCCACCCCTACGATATTGCGGGCTGTTTCAGCCGTTGCCAAAGCAATGCTGGCCAGTTCGGGCGCGGTGGGGTTCGGCATAACGGCGCAGTCGGCGAATACCAGTACGCCGTCGTCGCCATACTGATGGTCTTTCACAAACATCAGGAAGGCGCCCGATACGCAATTCATGCCCGGAGCGGTCTTGATGATCTGGAGGGCGGGACGAAGCACGTCGCCCGTCGTATTTTGTGCACCGGCGATTTCACCGTCGGCGTCGCCCGATTTAATCATCAAACAGGCCAGGAATAAGGGATCTTCCACCAGGACGGCGGCCTTTTCGGGGGTCATGCCTTTTTTCTGGCGCAACTGGAAAAGCAGGTCGGCGTAAACGGCTTTCTTTTCGTGATTTTTGGGATCGATAATCGTGGCTTGTTGAATGTAATTAAGTCCTAAACTGTCAGACAGGTCGTTAATTTCGGCGGGATTGCCGATCAATACGATGTCGGCTACCTGGTCGGCCAGTAAACGGTCGGCGGCTTTCAGTGTTCTTTCTTCGGTTCCTTCGGGAAGAACGATACGCTGTTTGTTAGCTTTAGCGCGTGCAATGATTTCTTGCATTAAATCCATGGCGGAAGAATTTTATATTATTTAATAATTGTCACCGTTGTACGGCTGCAAAATTAGGCATAATGCAACATAGAGTTTACAAAATCGAAGGAATAATTGCCGTCGGGCCGTGGCGTTTCAGGATATTTAACAATAATTCGTAACTTCCCGCTCGCCGGAGAGGATTTGTTGCAATTCTTCGGCCGTTACGTTCACCGAAAGCTTGCCTTTATGGGCCACCGATATTTTTCCCCGTTCTTCGGAGACGATAATCACCAAGGCGTCCGTTTCGAGCGACATCCCCAGCCCCGACCGGTGGCGAAGGCCCATATCCTTCGGCAGCGAGGCGTTTTGCGCGACGGGCAAAATGCAACCGGCGGCTTTGATGCGATTGTCGGCAATAATCATGGCGCCGTCGTGCAGGGGGCTGTTTTTGAAGAAGATATTTTCAATCAGGCGGGCGTTGACGTCGGCGTTGAACATCTCGCCGGTATGTTCATATACCGTCAGATCCACATCTTGCTGAATGACGATCAAAGCGCCGGTTTTCTTCTTGGCCATATTCATGCAAGCCAGTACGACGGGCGCAATGTATTTGCCTTCCTTTTCCGGGTCGGTTCCTTTTTTGGAAAAGAGCTTGGTAAGGAACTTCCATCCCCGGTGCGAACCCATCGCCAGCAGGAAGCGCCGAATCTCGTCCTGGAAAAGAATCACCAGCACCACGAAACCGACACTGATGAATTTATCGAGAATGGCGCCCATCAGGCGCATCTCCAATACTTGGGATACCAGAATCCATACGATGATAAACGAAACGACGCCGCTGAATATGGCCAAGGTGCCGGAGCTTTTCATCAATTTGAAAGTCTGGTAGAGAAAGAAAGCTACCAGCAGTACGTCGATCAGGTCTTTGATACCGAAATGCATCCACATAGTTGTTCGAAAAAATGAAGTAGGGCCGGCAAGCTCCGAAAAAGGGCGGCGGCCCAGGGTGAATAATCGTATTTTAAATTAACGGCGAAGATGCTGCCGACGACGCAGCCAGCTTGCCGACCAGGCGAACGGCTTCTACCGCGGCCCGCACATCGTGCACGCGCAGGATGTCGGCGCCCTGCAGCAGGGCGAACGTATGCAATACCGTCGTACCGCCCAGACTGTCGGCGGGGGTGCCTCCCAGGAATTTATAAATCATACTTTTGCGCGAAATGCCTACCAAGAGGGGCAGCTCGAAAAGCGCAAACTCGGAGAGACGGCTCATCAGCCGGTAGTTCTGATCGGTCGTTTTGCTGAATCCGAAGCCGGGGTCGAGAATAAGGTCGTTCACCCCCAGCAGACGCAGTTGCTCTACCTTGCGGGCGAAATACTGCATGATTTCGCCTTCCAAATCGGCATAGTCGGTGTGCCGCTGCATGGTTTGCGGCGTGCCGCGCATATGCATCAGGATATAGGGTACCTGCAAAGAGGCTATCGTGGAAAACATGTCGGCGTCCAGACTTCCGCCCGAAATATCGTTAATCAGGGCAACGCCGTACTCTTCTACCGCGCAGCGGGCGATGTCGGCCCGGAAGGTATCGACCGAAACGGGTACGTCGGGATACCGGTCGCGCAGGATGCGAAGGGCGAAGCTGAGGCGGTTCATTTCTTCCGAAGCCGTCACTTCGGCTGCGTCGGGACGCGAAGAATAGCCGCCTACGTCGATAAGGTTCCCGCCCTCCCGAAGGATGGCTTCGATGCGTCCGACCACGGCCGCTTCGGTTTGTTTGCGGCTTTCGGCATAAAAGGAGTCGGGCGTGATATTGAGGATGCCCATCACGAGCGGGGTATCGAGCGTATGGAGCTTTCCTTTTATATTCAGCGTTTTAGCTATCATCTTTTATCGTTTATATGGGAGCTGTCGTTGCTTCTTTCCACAGGCAAAGATACACGATTCCCCCCATAATTCCCCGTTCTTCATTCTTCATTCTTCATTTAATTATTACATTTGCCCGAAATTGAGGTTAGTAATGATTTAATAACAACATACAACTATGACGATTGCAGAACTTTACGAATTATTCATACATCACCCCACGATTACGACCGACAGCCGCAACTGTCCGCGGGGGTCGCTGTTCTTTGCCCTCAAAGGAGAGCGATTCGACGGAAATCAATATGCAGCCAAGGCGTTGGCGCTGGGATGTGCTTATGCTGTGATCGACAATCCCGATTATGCGCAGGGAGAACGTACGATTGTGGTGGAGAACGTTTTGCGTACGCTTCAGCAATTGGCGCACCGCCATCGCAAGGTACTGGGCATTCCGGTGATCGGCATCACGGGAACGAACGGCAAAACGACGACAAAGGAGTTGCTCGCGGCGGTACTCTCGACCAAATATAATCTGCTTTATACGCAAGGAAACCTGAACAACCAGATCGGCGTGCCGCTTACTTTGCTCCGGCTGGATCACGAGCACGAGATGGCGGTGATCGAAATGGGGGCGAGCCATCCGGGCGATATAAAGGAATTGGTCGATATTGTGCAACCCAATTACGGGATTATTACCAATGTAGGGTGCGCTCACCTGGAAGGGTTCGGTTCTTTCGAGCAGGTGGTGAAGACGAAGGGGGAACTGTATGATTACCTCAGGCGCGCCAAAGGCAAGATTTTTATTAAAAAGGAAAATGCCGATTTGCAGGCGATCGCCAAAGGAATCGAACAAATAACCTACGGACATGCCCAGGATTCGTTTGCGTGGGGCCATGTGGCGGAGTGTAACCCGTTCCTGGTTTTCGAATGGAAGCAACAGGGGAAATTGCACCGGGTGGAAACGCATCTGATCGGGGATTATAATATCGATAATGTATTGGCTGCGGTGGCGGTAGGCCGGTATTTCAAAATTCCCGCCGAACGGATCAGCCGGGCGATTGCGGGGTATCAACCCTCGAATCATCGCTCGGAGTGGCGCAAAACGGAGAAAAACGAGTTGATTATCGATGCTTACAACGCGAATCCGAGCAGCATGCGGGCGGCTTTGGATAATTTCGCTTCGCTGGCCAAAGGCCCGAAAGCGGTTATCCTGGGGGATATGAAAGAACTGGGCCCGGGCAGCGACCGCTTGCATGCCGAAGTGGTAGACCGGATCAAGGCGGGAGCTTTCGACAAAGTGTTGCTTTGCGGGGAGCATTTTTCGCGTACGGCCGGCAATTTCCCGGTGTATCCTACCGCCGAAACGTTAGTAGAGGAACTCCGCCTGCATCCGCTGGAAGGGTATGCCATCCTGATTAAAGGATCGCATAGCATGGGGTTGGAAAAAGTGGCGGAGGTACTATAACCACCTGGTAAACAACCTCTCCCTCTATTCCCAGCAACTCCCCCGGTAGCTATGAACCTTATCAGCGTTCCCCGACAGTCGGGTATCCGACTGTCGGGGAACGGCTTATCCGGGCGGCTTTGTGTGTTTTCCTTTGATGGGCCAAAGCGTTCCACGCGAACTACCCTGGGGCCGTTTTTCATGGGCTGCGGTCAGGCTTCGGGGTCTGTCGGGAGCTTGTCTTCTTTCCGTTCCTCCGGACTGTCGGAGCCGGAACTATCGTCAAACAACGCGTTTTTGAGTTTCTGATAGAGAAACGAAAGAACCAGCAAGATTACGCCCAGCAGAATAAAAATTACGATCTTCCCCACCGTGGGCAATAACCACAAGTCGATAGCGCCGAGTTTGAGCAAGACGATGGCAAAGGTACCCAGGCTCGTTACGCGAAGTATTTTCAAATGCAGTCGCATACCGAGCGCCATCTGGATAAAGCCCGCTATGCCGAGTGCAATCGAAAAGCCGGCGTTCGTTTCGTCGGGCAGCCCCAGTTGGTAGAGCAGATTGTTGGTGGCAATCAGCAACAGCACGGTGCCGACGATGCTCAGAAAGAGCGTCATCGGGCGCGAGGCGGAACGCCGGAAGCCGCAAATCCGGCCATACGCTCGGCCTATACAGACCGCATGCGCCCCTACTACCCCCAACGAAATCCATTCAAACACCAAAAGCAATGCAGGGATTGCCTCACGCTGGTTCGTTTGGTAAGACTGCCACATAAACCAAAGCACAGATAAAGCCAATCCGCCGGCGTAACCAAGCGCATAGCGCCCCAGGGGGAAGCATCGGCGGCTCCAGACGAGGGTGAGTCCCCACAAAACGACGGCGGTGAATACTTGCATATACCCGCATGAAAGCAAGGCCGGATGAATATACTGATAGAAATCGACTACAAAGGCGGTATAAAAAATGAGGGCTGAAGCCAGCAGGGGAAGCGTATGGGCAAGCCCTCCCCGTTTCAACAACCAGGCTGCAACAGCCGACAGAAGCCCCAGATACATACCGGTAGCGAAAAGGCCGGTGCGGAAAAGCAGAGAATCGGATACCACAGGCTGATGAAAGAGGGCATGGAACAGATCCGTCAGGTAGGATAAAAGGGTGAGGATAGGAAGCAGCGCGGTAAAGAACCGGTAAACCCGGCTGCGCAACCGGATATAAAACCAGCAGACGATCAACGCTTCGGTACCCCAGAAAAGAGTGATGCGCGTTCCTTCCAACTGGATAGGAATCGTAACCGATACAAAAGCGAGGCCCAGCCCGAGCAAGGTCTGGAAAAGAAAGGTGAAATGAGCCGCTTTCGACCGAAGCCAACCCAGCAAAGCGAAATTGGTCAGCGCAACAAAAAGGGTCAGCGCTCCTTTATAGTTTTGCACCAAATCCATTTCGCCCAGCAACCGAAAAGCGAAAAACAGAAAAATAAATTGGTTCAGGGCGAGTACGCCTAGAAGTAGCTGGTTGATATTTTTGCGGTTGATCCGGACAATGGAAACGACCGGCAACAGAAAGATCAAATAGAAGCTTACGGCAAACAGCAGTAAATGGAGCCATTCGCGGTTGCCGAACAGGTAATCGTCGGCAGCGTAGAGATAGCCTCCGAGTATTGTCCAGGTAAAAGCAAAACAGATAACCGGCAGTTCGCCCCATTTCCGGTAGAGGGAAAGAGCGAACATGCCCGCATCGAGGATAAGCACGTAAGTGAACAACACCTGATAGCTCCCCATTCCGTTGCTAACCAGGAAAGGGGCGATAAAGCCGCCGGTCAGGGCAATGACGGCCAGCTCACGCCGGGCGTACGTAATAGCCAGTACGGACATCAGGAGGGTAAGCCCCACCAGCATCGAAAAAGCGACCGGTTGGCTGAAAAGTTCGTAATAATGATAGGCAATGGCTATCGTTACGTAGCCTATGGCAAAGGCGCCTCCGGCCAGCAGGGAACTGAATACGCGGTACGTTTTTTTCAACCGGAAAGCTATAAGCAGCAGAATGCCGCTCACGACGAATCCGAATACGGTACGAAGGGTTTCATTGATCCATTCGTTGTCGATGGCATATTTTACAAACAGTCCCATGCCGATTACCAAAATCAGGATGCCGATTTTTCCGAAAAGGTTTTCGCCGATGTACTTTTCGTAGTTTACCTGCCGGCGCGAGGATGTTTTGCGTTGAAGAGGCGGCGGCGGGGGCGGGCAGATAGAGGGGGGCGGCGGCGGAGAAACCGGGGTAACGGCAGCCGCCCGGTAACCGGCCCCCTCCGTTTGCGGCCTGACTTCCGAAGGAGCCGGGGGCGCCACCACCCCCGCCTCTTCTTCCTGAAAGGTGCGAAGTGAGGCGGCGGTTTCCGGCTTTTTCTCGGGGATAGCGACGGAGACTAATTTTTTCAACTCGTCTATTTCCTTCAATAACGTTTCCGTTTGTGAAAGGGAACGGTTTAACTTCCGATGTAAATAAATTCCTATCACCAGGAGTAACAAAAGTAAAAGCACATCTATCATATTCCTTTCAGCATTAAAAGTAGGCAGCTAATATACAGAATTAATAATACTTTTCATACTTTTGCAAATTGTTATACACAAAATTAAAAATCATGCACGAATTATGTTGCGTCGGTCATATCACGCTGGATAAAGTGGTCACGCCGAAAAACACAGTCCATATGCCAGGAGGAACTTCTTTCTATTTCTCCCACGCCATCCGGCAGTTCGACGACATCGACTATGCCTTGGTAACAGCTGTCGGTGCTTCCGAAATGCAGGTGGTCGAGGAGTTGAAAGAAGCGGGTATCGAAGTGGCGGTCATGCCGAGCCGTCATTCGGTTTATTTTGAAAATATTTACGGCGATAATCCCGACAACCGCACACAGCGCGTATTGGCTAAAGCCGATCCGTTTACGGTAGCTTATTTGGAACAGATCGATGCGCGGATCTATCACCTGGGCAGTTTGCTGGCCGACGATTTTTCGAAAGAGGTGGTTTGCTACCTGGCCGGAAAAGGGTTGGTATCGGCCGACTCGCAGGGTTATTTGCGGGAAGTGCGCGACACGGATGTATTTGCCGTGGACTGGCCCGAAAAGCAGGAAGTGCTTCGCCACGTTCATTTTCTGAAAGCCAATGAACACGAAATGGAGGTGCTGACCGGCTACAGTGACGTAGAAAAAGCCGGACAAACCTTGTATGAATGGGGAGTTAAAGAAGTATTGCTTACTTTGGGCAGCATGGGTTCGGTTATTTACGACGGCGCAACTTATCATAAAATACCGGCTTACGAACCACGGGAAATTACCGACGCCACCGGATGCGGCGATACCTATATGACCGGCTATCTGTATCAACGGGCCAAAGGCGCTTCGATCGAAGAAGCCGGTTGCTTTGCGGCTGCCATGTCGACCCTTAAAATTGAGAACCTGGGGCCGTTCAAAGGAAGTAAAGCGGATGTGATTCACTGTATGCAAACAGCGCCTCGACGAATGCCGGAATTTTAAACGGCAGCCCCGTTATACCGCTATTCCGCAGGCAAGGTATTCTCATCTCCTTACCTGCGGAATATTTTTTGGGGGGAGGTCTTTGAAGGATCGTTCCCGGGTTCGGGATGAATTCGTTTAACGGACCGGTTTTACTTCCTTTTCTTTCTGCTCTGTGCGGAATGCTTTACAGAAAGTCGTCATCAACAAAATGCAAAGGCCCAGCACCCCTACCACCATATAGGCATATTTCATATTGAATGCCTGAGAAATCGCCCCGATAAGCAAGGGCGCAACCAGCGATCCGATAAAACTGATGCTCGATAAGATGGTAAGTGCAATGCCGACCGGCGTTTTCGATTTGGCGCCTACCAAGCTGTAAATGGTGGGAACCATGCAGGAGATGCCCAAACCGACCAGCATAAATCCGAAGGAGTTGACTGCCACTTTCCAATCCATCGATTCGACGAAGTTGCCTAACCAGGCGGAGATAAAGAAGCCTGCGAAAATAAAAGCGCCGGCTACCTGCAATACCCGCTGTTTACCGAGCAAGCGATATGCGTAATTGGTCAGGAAACGGCCGGTCGTCATCATCACCATGAAAACGAGGAACCCGATTTGCAAGGATTTCGGAACCTGTAAAACGGATTCGAAATAAATCCCGCTCCAATCGAACATCGCGCTTTCCACGACCAGGGCGAATAGCCCTACAATACCGAGTTGGATCAACAACAGTTCGGGTTTGCGGATGAAACTCAAAAGCGCGGGCGCTTCTTTTTTCTCTTCCACGATGACTTCGCCTTCCGGCAGTTCTTCGGCTGGCTGGGGGGCACAAGCCGTATCGTTTTGCAAATAACGCCGTCCGGCCAATACGATGCACACAATCAGGAGGGCGACGAAAGTAAAATGCCAGAATGGAGAGATGCCGCCCACAATCATTAAAAATCCGATCAAGGCGCCCAGACAGGCAGCCAGACTCCAGCCGCCGTGAAACGAGGCCATGATTGTTTTGCCATACAGCCGTTCGATGCCGATGCCCTGCGTATTGAGCGATATATCGCATAAATTCCAGAAAACGCCGAAGCAAAACAGATAGATCCCGAGCATATAAATGGAATGGGCCGTACCGATGGCAAACAGGGAGAGGGCGTACCCGAGCACGCTGGCTTGCACCATCACGCGGCTACCGCATTTCGAAACCAGATAACCGGCCAGGGGGATCGCGACAAATTTTCCGACCGGAATCAGGAACAAAACTAATCCCCAGTAAAAAGCATAATTTACGTCGAAAATCACCTTAATATCGGGTATCCGGCTGGCCCAAGTGGAAAAGCATAATCCTTGTGCCAGGAAAAAAGAAAGAACGGCATACCGAATCCGTTCTTTAGAATAAATCGCGTGGTTATGACCCATTATTTTTATTATTAGTTCAGGCTTCAAAAGTAGACAGTTTTTTGCGATTCGCCAAGGCTAAGCGCCGATAATCGGCTCCGTGGGGAGCGTAAACCAGAATTCAGAACCTTTCCCCGGTTCGGAATCGACACCGATTTGGCCGTTTAAATACTGTACGATCGACTTGCTGATGGACAGCCCCAGCCCTGTGCCTTGTACAAAACTGTCGAATTTGGCAAACCGCTGAAATACATCGGGTAGATTTTCAGGAGCGATTCCCTTTCCGGTATCTTTCACATAAAAACGCAATCCGCCGGGTATAGAAGTATACCCCATCCGGATGGTTCCCTGGTCGGTAAATTTGCAGGCATTGCTTAGAAAATTGGAGATCACCTGCGTCAACCGGTTCTTTTCGGAATAAATGCGGCAATCGGCGGCCGGCAATTCCAGCAGCAAACGTACGCCTTTTTTGGTGCGTCCGCGGTAAGTCTGCTCCAGAGGAAGGAAAATCGACGACACGTCGAAATCGGAATAATGGAAATCCATCTGCCCGGCTTCGATCTTCGACAGATCGAGTATATCGTTAATCAATTGCAACAATAAATCGTTGTTGGATTGAATAATCCCGACGTATTCTTTTATTTCGTCCGAATCATCGGTTTCGCCGATCAGGGTGGAGAAGCCGACAATCGCGTTGAGGGGCGTCCGGATTTCGTGGCTCATATTCGCCAGGAAGGCGCTCTTTAGCCGGTTCGCTTCTTCCGCTTTATTGCGGAGTTCGATCAGTTCGTCGGTCATTTTCAAGGCGGTAATATCTCGTCGCAAACCGATGATACGGGTTACTTTTCCTTCGCTGTCTTGTTCGGACACCACGCCGTGCATCTCATACCAGCGCCGGGGTTTGCCTGGAAAAGCAGCCTGTACCTGGACGCTCATCGTTTCGCTTGTGCCTTCCTCTAATGCGTTCATGCCGTGGAACAACAATTGACGGTCGTCCTCCGCCATATAGCCTACATATTCCTCCAGCAAAATGCCTCTGTTTTCGAATACCCCTGGTGTCAGGGAAGAAAATACCTGGGTGCTTACATTGTATTCCCAGGGAACGACCTGGGCGGAGGTAAAGGCTAATTCCAATTTGGATTTGCTTTCATTCAGTTCGCGCTCGCGGGC
>DBFJSK010000537.1:0-4368 GCA_048403675.1 Tannerellaceae bacterium
CGTTATGTCAAATGAAGTGCAAAGATACAATTATCTGAGGAACCAGCAATATCGTTTTACTGTTATCTCCTATATAACGATGCAATAAAGGCGATATTGCTGCTTCGTGTATAAAAAAAGATGGTTTTTTTTGTGATTTGAAAAAAGTGAATTAAATTCGACAACTTATTGGTGGAGGGTTAAATACTTGTTTTTATGAACTATTTGGGAAGGAAAGTCTATTTATGGTGGGTGGTATGGGCGTTCTGGGCCGTAGGGTGTTCCGATCAGGAAGAGGAATGGAAGGAATACGCGTTGACGGTTTCCCAGCAACAGATCTTGTCGCATCTGCCGAGCGATTTGATTATTGCGCACCGGGGCACTTCGTATTGGGCGCCCGAAGGGAGCGAGGCTGCTATGCGGTGGGCGCGGAATGCGGGAGCGTCGTACCTGGAATTCGATCTTCAGAAGACGCGCGACGGGTATCTGGTGGTTTCGCACGACCAGGATCTGCGGCAGCAAACGAATGTCGAAACGGTTTATCCCGGCCGGGCGGCCGAGCCGATTTCTTCTTTTACGCTCGAAGAGTTGTTGCAGCTCGATACCAGTGGCGCATTCAATCGGAAGCATCCGAGGGTGGCGCGACAGCGTTTCGAAGGGCAGGGACTGCTGACGCTTGAGGACGTGGTTCGGATAGCCGAAGGGTATCGGATTTGTCGCGACGCTTCTTCGCACCGTTTGTATACGATCGAGGGGGGAAAGGTGGTTTTCCAGTACGAACCCGATCCGTATGATAACGGGAACCGCCCGGGGATTTATCCGGAGGTGAAAAACTCCGAATCGTACGGCGATATGGAAACGCGCCTGAAAGCCGAACTTACCCGCTTGGGCTGGTATGCCCCAAGTTACGCCGCTTTGAAAGCGATCCCGGTGAAATCCGGTTGTGTGGGAATTGCCAATACGCCCTCGCGGGTGGTTATCCAAACGCTTTCTTTAAGTTCCTTGGAAAAATTGCAACAGACGTTCGGCCATAGTACTCCTTTCTGTTTTTTAATCAGTAGCGGCACGCCGGTCGATCAAAAGGAATATACGAAATGGATTAATGCTGCTGTTCGGTACGGGGCGGTGATTATCGGCCCGAGCGTGGCCCGGGGTCCCGAGAATTACCAGGATTTGTTGACGGACTGGATGTATGAATTGATTCATGAAAAGGGATTGAAAATTCATGCGTATACGTTTAACGAGGAAGCGCAGGTATCCGATTATATGACGCGCGTGGACGGGTATATTACCGACAAAACGATAGAAATCAGGAAGTATGTCTTGCAATTGAGGAAACAGCCATTGGTATCGGCTCAATCGACTTCGCAATTGTTGGATCAGTTGGGGTATTGAAACGGGGCTGGCTGCCGGGGGATGGGTTTGGTTTTCCGACGGGCGGGATCTTACCGGATTTTCAAAAGAAAGTGGCTGCCTGGCGGGAATGGTCGTAAGCAGATCGGAAAAAGGGTAGTAAGTAGGGGAGAAGAAAATGTGCTTGTATATCCCTTGTAATTCCGTAGGTGAAGCTTTCTTATGCTGGAATTATTGCGTATGTTTGTCATCGAAACAAATAAACGATAAATTGTTAAAACACGACAGAAAATGGTAGAAATAGGAAAATACAATACACTGAAAATAGTTAAAGACCTCGATTTCGGGGTTTATCTGGATGGGGGCAACGGACAGGAGATCCTTCTTCCGGCACGGTATGTACCAAAGAATGTGAAACCCGGCGACGAGGTGGAAGTGTTTATTTATCACGATAATGAAGGTCGGATCATCGCTACCACGGCCCGCCCGAAGGCGACGGTCGGCGAGTTCGCTTTTATGGAAGTGAAGTCGCTCAGCAATGCCGGGGCGTTTCTGGAGTGGGGGCTGATGAAGGATTTGTTGGTGCCTTTCCGCGAACAAAAGATGCCGATGCGTGAGGGAAAATGGTATTTGGTGTATATCCGGGTCGATCATGTGACGGGGCGTATCATGGCTTCCGCCCGCATCGAAAAGTTCTTGAATAACACGCCTGCGCAGTATGAACATAATCAGGAAGTGGATTTGCTCGTGGCCGATGAAACCGACCTGGGGTATAAAGTGATTGTAAATAATTTGCATTGGGGCATGCTGTATCATAACGAGGTGTTTCGCCGGTTGGAAAAAGGCGAACATCTGAAAGGCTATGTGAAAGAGGTGCGGGAGGATGAAAAAATAGATGTCAGCATTACGCCGCTGGGATATGGCAAGGTGGAAGGTATCGCCGGGGTTATCCTCGAATCGCTGAAAGCGCAGGGGGGGTATCTGGAGGTGCACGACAAGAGCGAGCCCGAGTTGATCTATTCTCTTTTCCGTTGCAGTAAGAAGGCGTTTAAACAAGCCATCGGCACCTTGTATAAGCAGCACCGGATTCAATTGGAAGAAAACGGAATCCGACTGATTGAAGGGACGGAGGAGTAGGGAAGAAGGAAGAAGGGATAGGAAAAACCCCCTCCGGGCCAGGAACGGGCGCTTAGAATGGCTTCAATCGCTTACGAACAGAAGCAGGTAGGCTGCTTTTTCGTTTCATGACGTTTTCTTTTCGGGCGGCCGTCCGGCGTGGGGAGCGGGCAATTGTCCGGTTTCCGACGCAGATTGATTTCGTCTTTTAAGGCGCATCCTTTACAACCGGAACAAGGACTGCCCGGCGCCCGGGGCGTGGTGAAAAGTTTGTAAACCTTCCATCCGATGTACGCCGCGACGCCTATTCCGATCAGTATAATAGCGATTTCTTGAAACATATCGTTCCTTTAAGTAAGTTCTTCTTTTTAGCTAACTCAACTATTATCTAAGTAAACAATCCGACAAAGAAACTTCCCGTCTGGTAAACTGTAAAAGAAACGATCCAGGCCAATACGCAGGTATATATCACCACGAATAGGCCCCATTTCCAGGAGTTGGACTCGTTCACAATGGCCGAGATGGTCGCGATACAGGGGAAGTAAATCAATACAAACAGCATCAGGCTGAAAGCAACCAGCGGCGTGAAAACGGGTTCTCCTTCCGCATTGCGGTCTTGTTTGAGCCGTTCGGAAAGCGCCTGGCTGTCGTCGGCATTGCCGGTATATAACACGCTGAGCGTACTGACTACGACTTCCTTGGCAGCCATCCCGGTAAGCAGGCTGACGCTGATTTTCCAGTCGAATCCGAGCGGCGCCAGAATGGGCTGAACGGCTTCGCCGATGCGTCCGATATAGGAATTTTGCTGATGTTCCATGGCTTTGAGCCGTTCCAGTTCGGCAATTGTTTCGGCCTTTTGCCGGGAGGGCAGTTCTGTTTGTTCAATTTCGGCAATCTGCCGGCTGTAGACTTCCGCTCCTTCCGAATAGCGAGGGTAATACCCCAGGAACCAGATGAGGATGGAGGCTACCAGGATGATGCCTCCCATCTTATGCAAGTATTGTTTGGCTTTTTCCCACATATGGATCAGGATCGATTTGCCGGTCGGCATCCGGTAGGGGGGCAGCTCCATTACAAAGGGTACGTCTTCTTCGTTGAAGAGGAAGCGTTTGAACAAACGGGCCATGATAACGGCTAAAACGATACCGGTTACATAGAGGGTAAGCAACACGATGCTGGCGTTTTTCGGGAAAAAGGCTGCCGTCAGCAGTACATAGACCGGCAGCCGGGCGCTGCAACTCATCAACGGGTTAACCAGCATGGTGATCATTCGGCTGTTTCGGCTTTCGATGGTGCGCGAGGCCATGATGGCCGGTACGTTGCAGCCGAATCCCATGACCAGGGGGATGAAAGATTTGCCGTGCAGCCCCATTTTGTGCATGATCCTGTCCATGATAAAGGCGGCCCGGGCCATATAGCCCGAATCTTCCATAAAGGAAATAAACAGGTAGAGAATCAGGATGTTCGGCAAAAAGACGATCACCCCGCCCACGCCGCCGATAATGCCATCGACCAGCAGGTCTTTGAGGGGGCCTTCCGCCATGTAGTTCCTAACGAAATCGCCGATCCATCCTACCAGGTGTTCGATCCATTCCATCGGGTAGTTGCCCAATCGGAAGGTGGCTTCGAACATAATCCACATGAACAGGATGAAAATCGGGAATCCTAGTACTTTGTGCGTAACGAACAGGTCGATCAGTTGGGTACTGGTCGCTTCCTTGATTTTATTCGGTTCGTAGGTTTCGCGGAGCGCGCCGGAGATAAATCCGTAACGGGCGTTCGTAAAAGCAGTCTCGCAATCTTCTTGCAGGAGCTTTTCGATGTGACCGGCATTTTTGTCGCGCTCCTCCAGGATGGGTTTGGAGCCGGGCAGGCTGCGTACGAAGTCTTCCACTTCGCGGTCGCCTTCCAATAGCTTGA
>DBFJSK010000538.1:0-1753 GCA_048403675.1 Tannerellaceae bacterium
GCCGTTCCAGATCCATTCGCAAATCAGATCGACGCCTTCGGCGGAAGAGCCTTGGTTACCCATCTGGGTAGCTACCTGGTATTTGTCGGCCAGCTTCGTAAGCAGGCGCGATTCGTATACGGAGTGTGTAAGCGGTTTCTGGCAGTAAACGTGTTTGCCCATCGTGATGGCGTCAGCCGAGATAAGGGCGTGCGTGTGGTCGGCAGTGGCTACCATAACGGCGTCGATGGAACTTCCCATCTCGTCGTACATCTTCCGGTAATCCCAGTATTTTTTAGCTTGCGGATGACGGTCGAATACCGGTTTGGCATACTTCCAATCGACATCACAGAGAGCGACGATGTTGTCGGTTTTCTCCATGTTCTTCAGGTTAGCATTACCCATACCGCCGATTCCGACACCGGCAATATTTAATTTATCCGTGGGAGCTGTGTGGCCGTGCGTTTTTCCCAGCACGACGTTCGGAACGATGGTCAATGCCGCAGCGGCAGCCGTTCCTTTTTGAAGAAAGGACCTTCTAGAAATGTTTGACATAGTAATAATTTTTTATAGATTAGCACTTAACAATGAGATTTTATGTATCATTTAACCCTTACAGGCAACAAATTGACGCAAATATAGCCAATACTGTATGACTGACAAGATGGAAACCGGCCTTTCTTGATAAAAATAGTTTTTTTTAACACTGCTACATAGACACTATTTATACTTTCATAAATAATATCTATAGAGTGGAATAAGGCTATCTGGCAGCTTTTCTTATTTTTGTAACGGGAACATTCTGAATTTGCATTTGTTATCTTAATGAAGAGCAAACTGAGTGCAAAAGCAAGCTTGGCTTGATTATGCACGGGTGCGAGCTATCTTCGCATTTTTGTCAACTATATGAAAAAAGAATCGGCATGGATAAAAGTGTACCGCTTCTACTTGGACGGTTTTCGGGAGATGAAGTTGGGCAAGACGCTTTGGCTAATTATTTTAGTCAAACTATTCATTATGTTTTTTATTCTCCGTTTATTTTTCTTTCCGAACTATCTGGGACAGTTCGATACCGATGCGGCGAAGGAAGAGCATGTATCGACCGAACTAATTGAACGCGCAATTACTCCTTAAAACGTTAATAGTATGATTGAAAACATTGACACTTCTTTGATTGACTGGTCGAGGGCGCAATTTGCCTTGACAGCCATGTATCACTGGCTCTTCGTCCCGCTTACCCTCGGCCTGGGTCTTATCCAGGCCATTATGGAAACAATTTATTACCGCACAGGAGACGAATTCTGGAAAAAGACGACGCAGTTCTGGATGAAATTGTTCGGCGTTAATTTTGCCATCGGCGTAGCGACGGGCCTGATCCTGGAATTCGAGTTCGGTACCAACTGGTCGAACTACAGTTGGTTCGTAGGCGATATTTTCGGGGCTCCCCTGGCCATTGAAGGCATCCTGGCTTTTTTCCTGGAGGCCACTTTTATCGCCGTCATGTTTTTCGGTTGGGGAAAAGTGAGCAAAGGCTTTCACCTGACCGCCACCTGGCTGACGATTATCGGCGCCACCCTTTCGGCGCTGTGGATTCTGATTGCCAATGCCTGGATGCAATATCCCGTCGGGATGCATTTCAATCCGGATACGGTACGCAACGAAATGTTCAATTTCTGGGATGTCGCCCTCTCGCCCGTTGCCATCAATAAATTCTTCCATACGGTATTGTCCGGTTGGATCGTTGGGGCTTTGTTCGTGATGGGTATCGGCAGTT
>DBFJSK010000539.1:0-9704 GCA_048403675.1 Tannerellaceae bacterium
CTGGCCACGAAAATCTACCGGAAAAAAGAGCATATCGTACTGGCCGACCTGCTGCCTAACGTGGCGCTGGCCGCCAATTATTTTGTGACGAACCCGAATGTTTTCCACGGATTCAAAAATGATTTTGCCGGTATGTTCAATGTCGGCGTTCTGGTGAAGCTGCCTCTGTCCGGCTGGTGGGAGGGCACTTACAAACGGAATGCCGCCCGGGCCGAAACCCGGATCAAATCGCTCGAATGGCAGGATGCGCGCGAAAAAATCGAATTGCAGGTGAACCAATCGGTGTATAAGGTGAACGAAGCCGGTAAAAAACTGTCGGCGGCCTCGCGCAACATGGAAAATGCAGAGGAAAATCTGCGCCGGGCGAATCTGGGATTTGAAGAAGGCGTGATTCCGGCCCTGAACTTGATGGAGGCGCAAACGGCCTGGGTGTCGGCGCGCTCGGAACTGATCGACGCGCAGATCGATGTGAAACTGACGGCCGTTTACCTGGATAAAGCGCTCGGACGGCTTTCGGCCGGGGAATCCGAAAATGTTTCCGGGCCGGTGTCGGAGGTATCTTCTGGGGCGCTGGCCGCCCCCGAGCCGGCTTATCCGGGCGAGTCGTTCGAAGAAACACCGGTTTTGGGGCAGTAAAATATACAAAGGAATACTAATCATAAAAAAATAGACACACAGATGAACGAGAACAAGCAATTTACCATCAGTAATATGATGTTGGCTTTTATCATGGTCTTGATTGTGGTAGGACTGGTTGCGCTGGCCGGGTTCTTTTTACTTACTCCCCCCGACGATATTATCATGGGCCAGGCCGAAGCTACGCAGGTAAGAATTTCCGGCAAAGTGCCCGGCCGCATCGCTTCCTACCGTTTTGCCGAAGGCGACCGGGTGAAAGCAGGCGATACCCTGGTCTTTCTCGATACGCCCGAAGTATGGGCCAAGTTGCAACAGGCGGAGGCTGCCCAGGCCGCCGCAGAAGCCCAGAGCGCCAAAGCGCAAAAAGGCGCCCGGGTACAGGAGGTGACGGCCGCCCACGAATTATGGCAAAAGGCCCAGGCCGGGCTGACGATTGCCAAAAAATCGTATGACAGGGTACGCAATCTGTATGAAAAAGGCGTGATGTCGGCTCAGAAAAAAGACGAGGCCGAAGCGAATTACCTGGCCATGGTCGCTACGGAAAAAGCGGCTCGTTCCCAATATGAAATGGCCAAGGAAGGCGCACGCAAAGAAGATAAAGCCGCTGCGGCCGCGTTGGTAAAGCAAGCCGGCGGCGCGGTGGCCGAGGTAGAGTCGTATTTGGGCGAAACGGCTTTGGTAGCGCCTATCGACGGCGAAGTGTCGGAACGTTTCCCCCAGGTGGGCGAGCTGGTCGGTACGGGTGCGCCGATTATGAATCTGTCGGATATGAACGATATGTGGATAACCTTTAGTGTGCGGGAAGATTTGTTGAACGATATGAAAATCGGTTCCCTTTTGGAGGCGTTCATTCCGGCGCTGGATAACCGGCCGGTGCAATTGAAGATTTATTATATGAAAGATATGGGCACGTATGCCGCCTGGAAAGCGACGAAGACAACGGGTCAATACGATTCCAAAACGTTCGAAGTGCGGGCGCGTCCCTTACAGCCGGTAGCCGATTTACGGCCTGGCATGTCGGTGATTCTGAAGAAAAAAGCAACGGATAAATGAGCAGCCTCAGAGAACGTTTACATCGGATCGGATGGATCGGGCGGCGGGAAATGCGCCGGTTCGTGCAGCACCCCGTGTACCTGTTTTGTATGTTGGGAGCGCCGCTGATTTCGGTTCTTTTTTTCCTTTCGCTCATGCGGGAAGGACTGCCTACCGATTTGCCGGTGGCGGTGGTCGATCTGGATCGTTCGGCTACTTCCCGGAATCTGGTTCGCCAGTTGGATGCGTTCGAGCAGACTGCGGTGACCTTCCAGACGCAATCGTTTACCGAAGCGCGCGAGGCGATGCAGCGCGGGGAAGTGTATGGTATTTTTTATATTCCCTCCGACTTTGCGGTGAAAGCCACCACCGGTAAACAGCCCCGGCTTTCGTTCTATACGAATGCTACTTACTTAATTGCCGCTTCGCTTTTGTTTCGCGACATGAAAACGATGTCGGTGCTGGCCGGTGCTTCGGCCGGGTTGCAAACCGGGTTGGCGAAAGGGTATACCGAGGCGCAAATGATGGCGCAGTTGCAGCCTGTGGTGATCGATACGCATCCGTTGGGCAATCCGTGGTTGAATTATTCGGTGTATTTGAATAATACGTTGTTGCCGGGCATTATCCAATTGATGATTTTTCTGGTGACGGTATTCAGTATCGGCAGCGAATTGAAGTACGATACCGCCCGGCACTGGCTTCGCATGGGGGGAAACTCCATTACGGTAAGTCTGCTGGGAAAATTGTTGCCGCAAACGTTCATTTTTACCTTGGTCGGGTTTTTGTATTCCGCTTTGTTGTATGGGTATCATGCTTTTCCCTTGCAAAGCGGTTGGGGGCCGATGCTGGCGGCTATGTTTATGCTGGTGCTGGCTTCCCAGGCGATGGGGGTATTTATGATCGGGGTGTTGCCTACTCCCCGCTTGGGGCTTAGTTTTGCGAGTTTGTTCGGCATGATTTCTTTTTCCATTGTCGGCTTTTCATTTCCGGTGCCGGGCATGGATCCTACGCTTCAGGCGCTTTCCCTTTTGTTTCCGCTCCGGCATTATTTTCTGATTTATGTCGATCAGGCGTTGAACGGCCGCGAGTTGTTTTTCTCCTGGACGGAGTATGCGTGGCTGGCCGGTTTCCTGGTTTTGCCCTGGCTGGTGGGGCGGCATTTGAAAAAAGCATTGCTGTATTTTAAGTATCTTCCGTAAGAGGTGTAATGTGATGAAAAGAGATTATCGTTTGGGGGGAATGATCCGCGAGGGTATCCAGGATACGTTTTATATCTGGAAAGAGGAATTGAGGAACGTCTTTAAGGATGCGGGCGTGATGATTTTCTTTTTCCTCGTGCCGCTAATGTATCCGCTGTTGTATGCCTTTATTTATAATAATGAAGTGGTGCATGAAGCGAAGTTGGTGGCGGTCGATCCGGGAGATACCTACCTGAGCCGGGAGTTCATCCGCCGGGTGAACGCGACGGCCGATGTGGAGGTGGTTGCCGTTGTGCGTGATAGGGAGGCGGCGCGCCGGTTGCTCGATGAAAAGAAAGCGTACGGTATCTTGTCTTTTCCTTCCGATTTCAGTAAGGATTTGCACGGCGGCCGCCAGGCTACGGTGTCGCTTTATTGTGATATGAGCGCTTTGTTGTTTTATAAGGCGTTTCTTATATCGGCCACGGAGGTGTCGCTGGATATGGGAAAAGAACTTCGGATGCACCGTCAGCCGGCTTCTACCGATAAGTTGGCGGAGATTACCGTCGATCCGATTCCGTACGAATCGGTAGCAATTTTCAATACGCAAAACGGCTTTGCCAGTTTCCTGGTGCCGGCTATTCTGGTTTTGGTTATTCAGCAAACGTTGGTGCTGGGGATTGGGATGTTGGGCGGCACGGCTCGCGAGAAGAACCGGTTCCATACCTTGGTGCCGGTCAGCCGGCATTTCAGCGGGACGTTCCGTATCGTGTTCGGCAAGTCGTTGACGTATTTGCTTTTGTATGTAGTGGTGTGTATCTGGGCGCTGGCGGTCGTGCCTAAACTTTTTTCGCTGCCTCAGGTGGGGAGCGGGATGACGATCGGACTGTTTATGCTGCCTTATTTGCTGGCGTGTATTTTCTTTTCCATCACGTTGTCGGGATTTATGACGACCCGCGAATCGCCGATGCTGGTGTTTGTGTTTACGTCGGTGATCTTGTTGTTTATCTCGGGCGTCTCCTGGCCCAAAGAGGCGATTCCGGGTTTCTGGCGTGCGGCGGGGTATCTTTTTCCTTCCACGCCGGGTATCCAAGGATTTATCCGGATTAATACCCAAGGGGCTACCTTGGCGCAGGTTGCGCCCGAATACCGTACGTTGTGGGTGCAGACGGGATTTTATTTTCTGACGGCTTGTCTGGTTTATCGTTGGCAGATCCTCCGTTGCCGGGAGCGTATCGTGGCCGAGTACCGGGTGATGAAAAGGAAATAAAGCACTGTCCGAGCAGTCGGTGCGGTAAGGGTTTCCGGGCAATCTTTTCGGTAGTAGTACCCCGATCGTTACAGCTCGATATCGTCGCCCGAGATCAGGCCGTTCATAATGGCATAAAAAGTAAGGCCCGACACGGTTTTGATGCCTAGTTTGGCCGTGATGTTTTTCCGGTGTGTCAAGACGGTATTGAGGCTGATGTTCAGCTTATCGGCGATCTCTTTGTTGGTAATGCCTTTCACGATCAGTTGAAGTACGTCTGTTTCGCGCGAGGAAAGTTCTTTATTTCCAGCCTCTCCGGCCGGGTTCGAGGAAGAGGTACCGTTGTCGGTGGTGAAAAACGCTTGGAGTTGTTCGATTAGCGTTTCTTGTGGGCAGCGCACAGTCAGGCGGTTGAGGGAAGAGGTGGCTCCGGGTTTGTCTGCATCATCGATCAGCAAAATGGTCTTGCTGCGGCGCGGCAGAAAGAAATCGGCGTTCAGTACGAAGGTGTCGGGTTGGATAAAGTAATAATCGAAGGCATCGTTGGCGGCGGCCGAGAAATCGTCGAAGGAGGAAAAACTGCTTATTTCTACCGGCGGAAAATAGTCGGCCAGCAAGCTTTGCAATCCGGCGCTTTGTAAAGTATCTAAAAGTATAATCGCTATATGTTTGATGCGGTGCATGATTTACCGTGGGTTACAAAGTTTCTCCATGGCGGACGCCATCGGAGCGAGAATCCGGTACCGGATCCGGTTGTGTTGCTTGATGTCTTTTTCCAGACTACTGATGGCGAAAATAACCGCATAGCAGAGATTTTCGTTGTATTCGCCCGAAAGATGTTTAATCAGAATACTTTTTAAATCGGCCAAGAGGGCTTCAATCGGATCGTCGGCCTGTTCGCCGGCGGCCAGGTTCAAACCTTCGGATGCCGGGGCTGCGCCTTCCGGGCAGGCGGCCGGGTGGCTGGCGGCGCGATCTTTGAGCTTTTCACTGAGTGCCAGGCAGTAAGGAAACCAGATGGTTTCGTCTTTTTCGATCCGGGCCGTGAGTTCTTCTTTGAAAGAAGAAAAGAAACGTCCGATCAGGTTCAAGGTCGTATTGCCGGGCGCACTCATGGCGATGAAGGAGCCTAGATGTCGTTCGATGTTCGGCAGTTGGTAGCGCTGGTAATACTGGTTTGTTTTGGTCAGGTAATCGATGATTTGCGAGGTATGGAACGTTTGTAATTTCTTTTCGGGAAAATATTCTTCGTTCAGAAAAGTATTCAGTACGATAAGCAGGAAATCGGTATCGAGGGCGTGTTCCTGGCAGATGGTTCTCACCGACCGGTCGCCCAGCCCCAGGCGGATGCCGAAACGGTTGATGACAGGGATGAGCGAGGGGTGCTCTTCCACCACCTCGCTCAGTTGTATGTTCGGATAGACTAAAGGCATACTGTTAAGCTTCTTCCCATTGTTTGCGTAATAATTCCACAGCAGCCGGAACCGCTGTCTTGCGATCGCCCTGGCAGCCGCATTCGAAACTGACGAATTTGTTGTAACCGATCATTTTCAGCCCTTTGAATCCGTCGATGTACTTGTCGGCCTGTCCGTCTTCCCCGGGCATGCTGCGGCGTTTGCGGCTGGCTACATGTACGTGTTGCAGGTAGTCGCCGGCCGAAATGAAAGCGCCCATGTCGGAGGGTTCTTCCCAGGTCATATGCCAGAAATCGCCCATGCAGCGTACACCGGGATTATTCATGTCGCGGCAAAGCGACGCGGCATCGGCTACCTGGCGTAGATAGAAACATTCTTTCCGGTTGAGAGGTTCAAAAATAACGGTGGTGCCGTGTTGGGTCGCGAAATTCCCCATTTCGGTAAATTGCTCACACAGGAAATCGCGGGTTTCCATCGTATGGGGCAATACCGGTACCTGCCCGTTAAAGGCCGGCACGATAATCACGCCCACGGAGCCTAATTCGCCTGCCGCGGCGATGATTTCTTTCATCGTATCCATACATTCCCGGCGTACCTGCGGCTTTTCGGAAAGGATAAAGCCTTTGAAACCGGCGCAAATGGCGCTTACGCGGATGTTGCGGCCGTCGAGCGCCTGTTTGATTTCATCCACGCGGCCGGCTAGTCCGCTTCCGTTCGGTTCAAAGCCTACGACGCCTAGTTTCTCCATCAGGTCGAATTTTTCGGCGAGGCTTTCCCCCGGAGCGATTCCTTCCTGGAAAGAGAGGTTTAGTTCGGCTTTAGCCACGAGCGGGAAAGCCGCAGCCAGCGGGTTATCCCCGGCTTGGCTTTTATCTCCACCTTGGTCTTTATCGCCGGCGGCCTTGGCCGAGCAAGCCGGCAGTGCGGCGACTCCGGCGGCCAGGGCGGCTCCCGATAAGGTGGTTTTTAAGAAATTTCTTCTGTTGTAAGTCATATCGTTCGGTTTATTTTTTATCGATGGGTTTGCCCGGTACGGGAACGGTGAATCCAGACATATCCATTTTGCCCAGGTTCAAGTCTTTCGGCGTATAGTCCAGCGCCGAAGCGGTCATATTTTCCCAAGTCGTTTCGGCGCCTGTGTAGGCCGATTCGCGGCCCATGATGGCGGCCATGTTCGATACGGCGGTTTCCGAAGCTTGTTCGATAGGCTGGCCGCTCCGGATACAGTTGATCCAGTTGACATGTTCCAAGGTATAAGGGTCGGTCTGTTTGAAATTCGCTTTTTCCGCTTCGCTGTCGTATTTCCAGATTACATTGCCTTGGAGATCTTTGATTTCCATCGTGTCGCTGTTCCACGAGCCGCGGGTGCCTTGGATAAATTCGCTGATGTTGTTGGCGCAACCGTCTATCTGGCGCGACATACTGTGCAGGTGTACGCCGTTTTCCATCGTGAAATCGATGCTGAAATTATCGTATTGGTCGCCGGTGATACGGCGTTGACGCGAACCGAAGCCTACGGCTTTAGCCGGTTTGAGACCGCTGAACCAAGTGAAAACGTCGATGTTGTGTACATGTTGTTCTACGATGTGGTCGCCTGAAAGCCATTTCCAGTTTACCCAGTCTTTAATCATGTATTCGCAATCGTTCCAACCTGGTTGACGTTCCCGGTACCAGAGCATGTTTTGATTCCAGTACACGGTGCCTCCGGTGATTTCGCCGATCAGCCCTTCCATGATTTTTTTATAGGATTCTACGTAGCTGCGTTGGTGGTGGCGTTGGGTGCCGGTTACCACGCACAGGTTTTTAGCAGCGGCTTGTTTGGACGTGGCCATGATGGTACGGTAGCCTGCGGGATCTACGCAAATGGGTTTTTCCAGGAAACAGTGTTTACCTTTTTCTACGGCATATTGGAAATGAACCGGACGGAAAACGGGTGGCGTGGCAACGATCACTACGTCTACGCCGCTATCGATAACCTGCTTGTAAGCATCCAGTCCCACAAAGCGTTTATCGGCGGGGATGTCGATGTTTTTTTCTTTTTTCAGTTTCTCGGCCAGGTTGTCTACTTGTTCTGCAAATGTATCGCCTAGGGCGACGATCGTTACGCCGTCGGCTGCGTTGAGGAAGTTGAAGGTAGCGCCCGAACCGCGTCCGCCGCATCCGATGATGCCGGCTTTCAGCGGTTTGCCGTCGGCCGCCTTATCGGGCAGTTCGGGAATATAATAGGTGCCGGGTTCTTTCAACGGTTTGGCGGCATTGGCTTTTTCACCGCCCGCGCAAGAGGCGAGTACCCCTGTGGCGCTTCCTGTTCCGATGGCTCCGAGTGCACCGGCTAATGCCGAGCTTTTCAAGAAGTTTCTTCTACTGATTGTATTTCCTTTTTTCATGCTATTATTAATTAGGTATAGAGTTATTGCTATTTATTCAGCCGGTTTCCCGGCGCTGGGCGCAAGGTAGCCCCTGCCGGTATCCGGATTTTGTCAGGGTACGTCTTCGCATACCACCCGGAAGCCGATTCCCCGGATATCGGAATACCACCAGATGCTTTTAGGTTGTTGAGGGTCGGTCTTTAACCACGCATCGTGTTGTGTATGGTCGCGGGCGGCGCAACGCAGGTCGGCCGCATCCGAAGTGTAGTTGCCTCCGCGTACCACCCATTCGGTTCCTTCCGTCACCAGCGGGTTGCTTACGTTTTCCGGCGTCTTGGCATAGGCTTCGGCGTCGTATTTGTCGGCGCAGTATTCCATCACATTACCCAACATATTTTTCAATCCGTACGGATTGGGTTTGACCTGGGCCGGTTCTTGCGTTTTGTTGCGGCTGTTGTTGGCATAAATGGCGTAAGCGCCGATGCTGTCGGTTGTTGCGTCGAAGAACTTCCGCCAGAAACCGCGGTTGGAGAAATCTTTCGGATTGCCGCCGAAGAAGTAAGGCGTCTGGGTGCCTCCGCGCGCGGCGTATTCCCATTCGGCCTCGGTGGGCAAGCGATATTTTTTGCCTGTTTTTTTTGAAAGCCACTGGCAGAAGGTTTCGGCCGCATAATGGGTCATGGTGATGGCCGGCCGCTCGCCGCCTCCCCACCCCTGATCAGGAAATCCGAACGGAGGGGTAGGGCCCGAGATGGCGTCTACCGCCGGATTGCTGTTGTTGGCATATACGGTTTCTGGCGGCGTGCGCCCTTCGCTCATGGTCTGGGCGTAAAAGGCCCAATATTGATCCCAGGTCACTTCGGTCTGCGCCATGAAAAACGGTTGGAGGCTGACGGTGCGTACAGGGCTTTCATCGGCTTGATGGAAGGATTCGCCGGGATCGCTTCCCATCTGATAGCTGCCGCCGGGAATGGCGATCATGCGGAAAGAGAGGGGAGTGCCGGGGATTTGTTCGGTATAATCGGCAAAAGTCGTAATGCGTACGGTGTCTTTATAGAACGAACTGCTGTCGGCGGGAGCTTGTGCCGATCCGGCGCCGGGGATGCCGGTCATTTTGGCATGGTTATAGTTCGGATTGTAGTGGCCGGCGTCGAGGTGGCAACTGATACATTGCAGGTCGAGCTTTTGTTCGTTCTCTTCGTAATACAAATGGGCGGTGATGCCGTCGTTGCCGATTCCTTCGGGAAAAAGATTCTGATGGCAGGCTTTACAGGATTCGTTGGGTATGTAGCCGACGGCGTGTTCCAATTCTGATTTGCTTTCCCAGTCGAAATCGGCACTGTCTTTGGTCAGATAGGCCCAGAGATCTTTCGCGCCCAGTTTAGCTTTGGCGGAATAATGTTGCCAGGTTTGATTTTGGGGCGGTAAATGGCAGTCTACGCAATGTGTCTTTACGCCACTCCGGTTGTTGACGTGTTTGGATAGTTTCCAACTGGTTTCTACGTGGGGATGAACATGGCATAATTTGCAGGATTCGTCACTCGAAAAGTGAACAGAGGTTTTATAGGCAGTCCCTACCAAAAGGATACCTAAAAAAAGACCCAGGAAAAAAAGAAATGTTTTTCCTGTGAAAATACTTAGTTTTTTTTTCGAAGCATAACGGTTCGATACTCGATTCGCTGACATGAGTGTTTCGTGGTATTCGGATTTTACATTAAGTCTTAAATTGGTTTTAAAATTAGTGTTTTCCTTTTGATGGCGGCAAGCTTTGGGATGGTATTTAACGTTATATGTAATCTGATTACATTTTTTGTTTTTTAACAGC
>DBFJSK010000540.1:0-2827 GCA_048403675.1 Tannerellaceae bacterium
AATATTTTCTTTTCGAGCTAATAAATGTTATTGTAAAACCGAAAGCGAGGGCCTTCCGTATTTCATATCTCAGGATTTATTCTTAAGTTTGTAAGTCGAAAAGGAATGATCTCTCAAACAACCAATATAAAACACGAAAAAGATATGGCAACACCTCCTTTCAAGTATCAGGCGCCGTTTCCTTTAGGTCCGGATACGACTGAGTATTACTTGCTTACAAAAGATTATGTTTCGGTATCCGAATTTGAAGGAACACCGGTTTTGAAAATTGCCAAAGAAGGTCTGACGGCGATGGCCAACGCAGCTTTCCGCGACGTTTCTTTTATGCTGCGCCGTTCGCACAACGAACAAGTAGCCAAGGTGCTGAGCGATCCGGAAGCCAGCGATAACGATAAGTACGTGGCTTTAACGTTCCTCCGCAACGCCGATGTGGCTAGCAAAGGAAAATTGCCTTTCTGCCAGGATACGGGTACGGCTATTATTCACGGCGAAAAAGGTCAGCAGGTATGGACGGGTTATTGCGACGAAGAAGCGCTTTCGGAAGGTGTATACAAAACGTATACGGAAGAAAACTTGCGCTATTCGCAGAATGCTCCGCTGAACATGTACGACGAGGTGAATACGAAATGTAATTTGCCTGCTCAGATCGACATCGAAGCTACTGAAGGGATGGAGTACAAGTTCTTGTGTGTAACCAAGGGCGGCGGCTCGGCGAACAAAACATACCTGTATCAGGAAACGAAGGCCATCCTCAACCCCGGTACCTTGGTTCCTTTCCTGGTGGAAAAAATGAAAACGTTAGGAACGGCGGCTTGTCCTCCTTATCATATCGCTTTCGTTATCGGCGGTACGTCGGCCGAAAAGAATTTGCTGACGGTAAAACTGGCTTCTACCCATTATTACGACAATCTGCCCACCACAGGCAATGAATACGGACGCGCTTTCCGCGACGTGGAACTGGAAAAGCAGGTGCTTGAGGAAGCCCACCGCATCGGTCTGGGCGCCCAGTTCGGCGGAAAATATTTTGCACACGACATCCGCATCATCCGTCTGCCGCGTCACGGCGCTTCCTGCCCCGTGGGATTGGGCGTTTCCTGCTCGGCCGACCGGAACGTCAAATGCAAGATCAACAAGGAGGGTATCTGGATCGAGAAACTGGATTCGAATCCGAGCGAACTGATTCCGGAAGCGATGCGCGAAGCCGGCGAAGGCGATGCGGTAAAGATCGACCTGAATCAGCCGATGGCCGATATTTTGAAGGAGCTTGATAAATACCCCGTTTCTACGCGTTTATCGTTGAACGGCACGATTATCGTAGGCCGCGATATTGCGCACGCCAAGCTGAAAGAACGTCTCGACCGGGGTGAAGAGTTGCCGCAATATATCAAAGATCATCCGATTTATTATGCCGGCCCGGCTAAAACACCGGCCGGAATGGCTTGCGGCTCGATGGGCCCGACGACGGCCGGACGTATGGATCCCTATGTGGACTTGTTCCAAAGTCACGGGGGCAGCATGATTATGTTGGCGAAAGGGAACCGGAGCCAGCAGGTTACCGATGCTTGCAAGAAGTACGGCGGTTTCTATTTGGGTTCGATCGGTGGCCCGGCAGCTATTCTGGCTCAGAACAATATCAAGAGCATCGAATGCGTGGAATATCCTGAACTCGGTATGGAAGCCATCTGGAAAATCGAGGTAGAAGATTTCCCCGCCTTTATCCTGGTGGATAATAAAGGGAATGATTTCTTCAAGCAAATCAAACCGCGTGGCGAGGCTTGCGGGGTGCAGAAGTAAGTAACCCAGACAGCAGACTTAAAAAATAAAGTCGGCTGGCCGGTGAGTAAAAAGGGATATATTTTCCAGTCGGAAAATATATCCCTTTTTTGGCAGGGTAAGAGAGAATAAGCGAATTAGGTTCAAATAGAGTTAGATATATTTGTTTATATTATTTTTTATAATTTTAATGGCAGGAACGCTGGCGAAAGTAGGGAAGATGAGCATTGCATGCAAAATGTCTTAATTATTATTTGTTATTTAAATCTGATGAAGGAGGTCGATTATGAAAACACAAATTTTTTATGTACTATTACTCTGCCTGCTAGCACCAACCTGTTTACAAGGATAAGGCCGGGAAGCTTTGAGAAGAAATATCCGGGAGTGGGGAGAATGTAAAAATGTCGCCATTACCAAAACCAACGGAGATGTTGCATTATAGGGGAGAAACGGATATGCCTGTTATTCATGCCCCACTTCGTTGGTTAACGCTTTGAGCGATTTGCATGATCGTTCCAAATTAATAGATGATGTACAATTGACGGAAAACGGCAGTTGGCTTTATTATATGGAGGCAATGGTTGTCAATGGAAGGGTATACCTTATAGTTTGGAGAAAAAATTACGAGAGATGAACGATGAGGAAGAAGTCATCACTTCGGTTACCTTCAACGACGCCGGCGATTGGATCGTCATCTCGACGGAACACATTGCTGCTTCGAATCCCGAAGTATATTCTTGGATAGAAAAAGGAATAGAGGATTATGGCGCTTTGTGGGCGGCTTGCCTTACGGACGATGCCTTGGTATTAGGCTATAGCGGCGGTTATAAATTTATGGGAGAAGTACCTTTAAAGTTAAAAACGGCCCTGAAGGAATCTTCATTGGATGTTTATCGGGTAAAGATTGCGGGAACCAGTTGGTTTTTCGCGGATAAACATGGACATTATAAGTATCAGATGTGATCCACGTGAAGGAAGCGATTGCATGCAAGTGTATTGAAAGAGTGTCTGTTTTAATCGGAATATGGAACTGCTGAAAGTGAAATATTCCGAT
>DBFJSK010000541.1:0-2401 GCA_048403675.1 Tannerellaceae bacterium
CGAGCGCCTGATTCTTTCCAACCGTTCTCCCCGCGGCAAACGCCCGAAACTGGGCTGGTTCATAAAAACCAATCCCACTACAATTCCAATAATTACAATACTTATGCCTATTCCTATCATCCTACGTCGTCGTATTTTTAGTATTCTTTTCATTATTCCATTCAGCCTAGAGGCTCCTTTTCCCCACTCTTCCTTTTTAGAACAAAAATAGTGCCAACCGAGTGCAGAATCAAGCTTGCTTGGTTATGCCCAGAGGGGCAGCCTACCTTCGTTTTCTTTTCGACAAAGATAAGCCGATTCGGTCGGATGGAGGGTAGACAAATTACGGATATGCTTACCCCTATTACTTACTAACAATCCAAACCGGAAAAATAATGTCCGGATTCGCCCCCGTTTGTTTTTCAGCCGAAAAATCCGTACCTTCACGGTTAAGCAATTTTTAATTATAAGGAGGACAAGCCTATGTTTGCAGCATTCAACTTTCAACAAATGGTCAGCGCCTTTATCGTGCTGTTTGCCGTAATCGATATTATCGGATCGATACCAATCATTATCAATTTGAAGGAAAAGGGAAAAGAAGTCAATGCGCTCAAAGCAACCGTCATTTCGTTTGCGCTGATGATCGGTTTTTTTTATGCGGGCGATGGCTTGCTACGGCTGTTTCATGTCGATATCGAATCGTTTGCAGTGGGGGGCGCCTTCGTTATATTCCTGCTCTCGTTGGAAATGATTCTGGATATTGAGATTTTTAAAAATAACGGACCGATTAAAGAGGCTACCCTCGTGCCACTGGTCTTTCCTTTGCTGGCCGGGGCCGGTTCGTTTACCACGCTCTTGTCGCTACGGGCGGAATATGCCGAAGTGAATATTGTAGCTGCCTTGGTTTTGAATATGCTTTGGGTATATTTCGTGGTGCGGATGACGCGTACCGTAGAGCATTTATTAGGAAAAGGAGGAATTTATATCATCCGCAAATTTTTCGGGATTATCCTTTTGGCTATTTCCGTCCGGTTATTTATGGCCAATTTTACGCTGCTTATGGCTGGTCTTCAACCCTAAAAGAACGCAAACAACGGCCGGACAGCTTTTTATTTTGTCTGGAATAAAAAAAGATTCGGATTTGATAACCAAATGTTATTAAATCTGAATCTTTCTTTATACTCATTGAATATCATAGGATATAAGTTCCGAATGTTGTTGTAGACATCCCATTTTTAAGGGGTTTAAAACAACATTTTATATGGAAAAAGAAAAAAAAGAAGGGATTAATCCCAAGCTCCGCACCTGTCTGGAAGCGCAGGTACGCGTCAAGAAAGAGGCAGGAAAAGGACGGACTGCCAGTAATTATCTTAGTTCCTGGAAGAAATTGGAAACCTATCTGGGGGAGCGGGCCGAGCATTTTACGCTACCCGATCTGTCGGCAGAGGTGGCCAGGGATTTCGTGTCGTGGATGGCCAGGGGCGAAGAACAAGGTGAAAAGCCGCTGAGCCAGGGAACGCAGGACTTTTATCTGCGCAATCTGAAAACCATGTACAAAAAAGCGGCCGAAGAAGCCGGCCTCTCTCTACATAAGCGGCAGCCTTTCGACGGGTTGCATATCAAAGTACCGCCCACACGCAAACGGGCCCTGCCCGATCTGGGCATTAAGAATCTAACTACGCTCGATCTGAAAGACGAGCCGCACATCATGTCGGCGCTTCATCTGGCGCTATTCCTTTTCTATGCGCGGGGAATGTGTTTTATCGATGTATTTAATCTGGAAATAAAAAATTTGCACGACGGGTATATACATTATATACGAAGTAAAACAGGGGTAGCGTTACAAGTAAAGATCACGCCGGAGATGGAGACGATTATCGCTCTTTATCATCAGCCGGATAAACGGTGGATCTTTCCTTTTCTGCATGCAAAAATGCAGGGAAATGGGGAAATAACGCCGCAATCCTCTTTACACCGCATCAATGATTACCTGAAAAAAGTAGGCCACCGGCTAGGGTTTCCGCAACCGCTTACAACGTATGTGATGCGGCATAGCTGGGCTTCGATGATGTTGGAGGCCGATTCCGGTCTGGGAGTAATCAGCCAGTCGCTCGGCCATACCTCGCTCCATACCACCGAGATCTACCTGGGACATCTTTCTATCAGCAAAATAGATAAAGCAGCCGATAGTATGCTGAATAATCTGATCCGTCCCGCTAAGAAAAAGTGCGGGCGGCAGAAAAAAGAAAAGGAAGCGGCAGAACAGGAGACATTCGAGGGAAAAGAGCATGTGTTTGTATCCTCGCCGGATACGAAAACAATCGGAGACAAATGTAAAAAATTGGTTTCTGCCTGGATTTCAAAAATCCGGTCAAAATAAATCGGTTAGAATAAGCCGTCGGGCAGGCAAGTGCTCACGTTC
>DBFJSK010000542.1:0-15926 GCA_048403675.1 Tannerellaceae bacterium
TGGCATCTATTTTTTGTAGGTGATGAAAAAGTACAAGAAGGGATCTCCTTCCGAGTCGCAGAAGTTCCGGTCGATGCCGTGTCGCTTCTTTTCCGTGCCGCCTTTTTTCTGTTCTCATCCTTCTATCTTCCTCCCGCTTTAGAAAAGCCTCCCTCCCCCGCAGGCGAATGAGTTAATTCCCCAAAAAGAAGGAAGAAACAAATAAAATCGTATCTTTGAAACTCATTCAGCAGTTAAAAAAAGAAACCGATATGTTAGATATACAAGCCATACGGAAAGATTTTCCCATCCTGGAGCATAAAATATACGACAAGCCCCTGATCTATTTTGATAACGGAGCCACCACCCAAAAGCCCCGTTGCGTCGTCGAAAAAATCGAAAACGGCTATTACAATGTCAATGCCAATATTCACCGGGGCGTACATTTCCTGAGCCAGGCAGCCACCGAGGCCCACGAAGAAGCTCGGCGCACCGTTCAGCAATTTCTAAATGCCCGCTCGTCGAGTGAAATCATTTTTACCCGGGGCACCACCGAAGCCATCAACCTGGTCGCATCGAGTTTCACCGACGCTTGCCTGTCGCCCGGCGACGAAGTCATTATTTCCGCCATGGAACACCATTCCAATATCGTGCCCTGGCAACTTCAGGCCGCCCGCAAAGGCATTACATTGAAAGTCATCCCGATCGATGAAAAAGGCGAGCTTCGGCTCGATGCCTACCGCGCACTCTTTTCCGAACGCACGAAACTGGTTTCCGTTATGCACGTATCCAATGTGCTGGGTACCGTCAATCCGGTCAAAGAAATCATCGACATCGCTCACCAGCACGATGTGCCGGTCTTGATCGACGGAGCGCAAGCTGTGCCCCACCTGAGGGTCGATGTGCAAGACCTGGATGCCGAATTTTACGTGTTCTCCGGCCACAAGATTTACGGCCCCACCGGCATCGGCGTGCTGTACGGTAAAGAAGAATGGCTGGACAAACTGCCTCCTTACCAGGGCGGGGGTGAAATGATCGCCTCCGTCTCTTTCGAAAAGACGACGTTCGGCGACTTGCCCTTTAAATTCGAAGCCGGTACCCCCGACTATATCGGAAGCACGGCTCTGGCAGAAGCCCTGCGCTACGTCGACCGGTTAGGAATAGACAACATCGCCGCTTACGAACACGAGCTTCTCGGCTACGCCACCGACAAGCTCAACGCCATCGAAGGCATGCGCATCTTCGGACAAGCCGCCCAAAAGAGCGGGGTGCTTTCTTTTCTGGTAGGCCATATCCATCCTTACGATATGGGCATGTTGCTCGACCGCCTGGGCATCGCCGTGCGTACCGGCCACCACTGCGCCCAGCCCCTGATGCAAGTGCTTGGGGTAGAAGGCACCGTTCGGGCCTCCTTTGCTTTTTACAACACGAAGGAAGAAATCGACACGTTCGCCGCCGCCATCGAGCGCGTAAGGAAAATGTTTTGATCCTCAGACACGATGTGGTATTACCTGAAAAAATATCCCTTATCGCTTTTGATTGTAGCGGCCGTCCTTTACCTATCCTTTTTCAAGCCGCCTACGATGGAAGCGGCTCATTTTCCGGGATTCGATAAACTGGCGCATATCTGTATGTACGCAGGCCTCTCGGGCGTGCTTTGGTTCGAATTTTTCCGCAATCATCGCCTCCAGCGGGTAGCCTGGCACGGCTGGATCGGGGCCGTGATTTGTCCTGTCCTGCTGAGCGGACTGATCGAACTGTTGCAGGCATATGCTACCACCTATCGCTCGGGCGACTGGCTCGACTTCCTGGCTAACTGTGCCGGGGTAGGGCTGGCTACCGTTTTGGCTCGCTATGTATTACGTCCCCTTCTAATCAAGTAACAAAAAAGAAAAATGCTATTACCTTGTATAGACGCTACCCGCCGGGAAGCCGGTTGCGATGAAGCCGGACGGGGCTGTTTGGCCGGCCCGGTCTTTGCCGCCGCCGTTATTCTTCCGCCCGATTTCCGCAGCGACGAACTCAACGACAGTAAGCAACTAACCGAGAAGAAACGTTATGCCCTCCGGCCCGTGATCGAGCGGGAAGCGCTTGCCTGGGCGGTAGGTGTGGTGACTGCCGAGGAAATCGACCGAATCAATATTTTGAAAGCCTCTTTCCTGGCCATGCACCGGGCGATAGAGCAGTTGACCGTCAGACCCGATCATCTGCTGATCGACGGCAACCGCTTTACGCCGTATGCCGGTATTTCCCATACGACCGTGGTTAAGGGCGACGGCAAATACCTGAACATCGCCGCCGCCTCGATTTTGGCTAAAACCTACCGCGATGATTATATGAACGAACTGGCCGTTCTTTATCCGGATTACCGTTGGCAGGAAAACAAAGGTTATCCCACCAAAGCGCATCGGCAGGCCATCCGCAGATGTGGCATTACGCCTTATCACCGGAAGACCTTTACGCTTCTTCCCGAGCAGTTGGTTCTCGATTTTTAATCGGTCGGTGGAGGAAAAGAGTAAATTTAGCATAAGGAAAGAGATAAGTTTAGCATAAGGCAAGTGCAATCCGAAAAAAATGATATCTTTGTTTCGTGATCGTTTCCGATGTGTTTTGCCTGTTTATCCCCATTTCTTGATGTCTTGCACTTACCAATCAGCACATTCCATGATAAGATACGTTCTCTGGCTAGGATTTTTCTGTTTTTGTTTCTCTGTCGCAGCGACGGAAGAAACCGACGACGCGGCCTTGCTCTTGCAACTGGACAAAATGATCGGCCAGCGGGAAATCTACCGGCAAAAAATAGAGAAAGAGATTGCCGAGCTGGAGCGGTCGCTGGAATATGCCGAAGAAGATACCCTGAAATTCGAGCTTTTAGGTAGGTTGTTCGTCACCTATCGTTCGTACAAAATAGACCGTGCCCTTTTGGTGGCCAAAGACCGGCTTCAACTGGCCGAAACCCTGGGGGAAACCTATATCAACCAGGGGCTGATGAATAAAGCCGACGTATTGAATAAGATAGGCAAACATGAACAGGCCTTGTTGTTGCTCGATAGGATTAAACGTACGCCCGACGTCCAGGCTGATACCTATTTCTATTATTTATACCATACCACTTATTTATCTTGTTATAACGAAGAAATCGATCCTGCCCGCAAACAAGTTTATTTGCATCAGATAAAAGCTTACCGGGATACGTTGGTGAGTATCAGCCGGCCGGGCACGTCGAGTTATGTGACCAATGAATGCGGCCGTTTAAGTCTGCAAGGAAAATGGGACGAGGCCATCGAGTTGTTGACCGGTTATTATGCCACCTGTAAAGACAACGCCTCCGACAAGGCCCGGCTGGAATACCTCTTGGCCGAACTCTATGAAGGCAAGCAAGACAGGGCCCGGGCCCGGCATTATTTGATTTTAGCTTCGATTACCGATATAGCCCATGCCAAAAAGGTGTACATGTCTTTGCAACGCCTGGCCATCCTGCTGTTTCAGGAGGACGACGTGGAAAGGGCTTATACCTATATTTCCTGTTCTCTGGAGGATGTGAATTTCGGAAAAGCCCGCTACCGTATGGTGGATATTGCCGAATACCTGCCCATTATCAAGGCGGCCAACGACGCCCATGCGGAAGCGGCCCAGAAGCGGATCTTTCTGTTTCTTCTTATTTTGTCGGGCTGCGTGGTGATTCTGATCCTTGCTTTTTTGTTTATCCGGCAGAAAAACGGCAAGCTGCAAAAGGTAAAGCAATCCCTGGCTGAGCAAAACCGGCGTTTGCAGGAAATGACCGACCATTTGACCGGGATGAACCGGCAAATCCAGGAATCCAATCGCATCAAGGAGGAATATATCGGTTTGCTTTTTCACATCTGTTCCGAATATATCTACAAACAGGAGAGCGACCGGAAAGCTTTGTTGAAAATCGTGCATACCGGTTCGATGGCCGATATTTCGAAGCAATTGCAGGGGGCTTCTTCTTCGGAAGATTTCAAAATGTTTATCCGGAAATTCGATACCATTTTCCTCTCCATTTTTCCCGATTTTATCGAATCGTTCAATACTTTGCTCCGGGAGGAAGAACGGATACAGGTGAAGGAGGGCGAACTCTTAACGCCCGAGTTGCGGATTTTTGCCCTGATTCGTTTGGGGATAAACGACAATGCCAAGATTGCCAGTTTCCTGCATTATTCCTTGCAAACGGTCTATAATTATCGGTTGAAAATGCGCAATAAAGCCCTTGTTCCGGGCAAGGATCTGGTGGCTGAGGTGCAAAAACGCTGTCAATAAGGTTCCTCTTCGCTTACTTTAACTTTTTCATTTGATCATATATATGCTTTGAATACCAGGTGTTTGCATTTTTATATCTCCTTATTTTACTTACTTTTTTAATCGGGGTTCTTGCGGAGCGACGCCATTCTGCCTAGTTTCGCTCCCAGTCAAATACCCGTGCTCCCTAAGGCACGTATTGTTACACTTATTCTAATTAAAAAACAAGTATGAAAAACCGGAAAAATCCCGAAATGTTCGGAAACAGGTGGCTGTATGCCTTCCTGCTGTTTATTTGGGTTTGCTGTGCGGATGCCGCTGCACAGACAACCATCGTGAAAGGCACTATTCTTGATAAAGATAATTTTCCCGTTATCGGGGCGAACGTTCTCGAAAAAGGAACGATGAATGGTACCGTGAGCGATATAGACGGCCAGTTTACGCTTTCTGTGGCTAGCCCCAAAGCAGTGCTGTTAATTAAATATGTAGGTTATAAAGAGGTGGAAACAACGGTTTCTCCGCTTATGAAAATCCGCATGGAGGAAGACAGTGAGGTGCTGGATGATGTGGTGGTAATTGGGTACGGCAGCGTGAAAAAGTCGGATGCTACCGGGTCGGTAACGGCCATCAAACCCGATGCGTTCAATAAAGGGCTGCGTACGACGGCCCAGGATGCCTTAGTCGGCAAAGTGCCGGGCGTGAATGTCGTACCGGGTTCGGGCGCTCCGGGTTCGGGCGCGACCATTCGTATCCGTAGCGGCGCTTCTCTTTCAGCTTCCAACGATCCGCTGATCGTTATCGACGGCGTGCCGGTCGATAACTCCACCATCGAAGGCAAAGGTAACGTGATCGGCGCCATCAATCCTAACGACATAGAAACCTTTACCGTCTTGAAAGATGCTTCGGCTACGGCTATCTACGGTTCCAGAGCTTCCAACGGCGTGATCGTGATTACCACCAAAAAAGGCGAGGAGGCCAAGTTGAGGTTCAACTATTCCACCAATCTCTCGGTTAGTGCCGTAACCGAAAAACTGGATGTGCTTTCCGCCGAGGAATTCCGGCAGTTCGTACCCACCGTCACGGGTGTACCGGGTTCGGTTGCCCTCGGTTCGGCTTCTACCGACTGGCAGGATGAAATTTACCGCGCGGCTTTTGGGCAAGAGCATAATTTTTCGGTGGCCGGGAAGGTGAAAAATAACGCGCCCTATCGTTTGTCGGTAGGTTATACCAATCAGAACGGGGTAGTGAAAACGAATAATTATGAGCGTTTTACCTTCAACGGCGGGATCTCTCCCAAATTTTTCGACCAGCATTTGACGGTCGATATGAATGTGAAAGTATCGTATGAAGATAATCAGAAGGTTGATGAAAGCGTGGTTAATAATGCCCTTCGGTACGATCCGACACGGCCTGTCATGACCGGGAGCACTACGGCTGATACCGATCCGGGCTTGGGGTATTTTATCTGGATGAACGGGAATTCGCCGATGGCGATTCAAACCGATAATCCCGTAGCGCAGCTCAATCTGCAACGGCTCGATAATCAAATCACCCGTTCGATCGGAAACGCGGCTTTCAATTATAAGGTGCATCATTTGGAAGACTTGCAGTTGAATGTGAACCTGGGGTACGACGTGTTGAAAAGCAACGATACCAAAGATGTTCCCGCTAAAGCCGGCATGATGTATACGTCTAATATGAAGGATGGTACGGGGCTTTTGTACGACGCGAAGCAAAATAAACGGAATTATCTGCTCGATTTATATGCCAATTATTCCCATGTGTGGAATGAAAAACATAGTTTTAGCGCGATGGGCGGCTATGGTTGGCAACATTTCTGGAAACGGCTGGATGCCTCTACGCTTTCGCCCGAAGGCGCCGAATTGTTTTCGCCTACGCATTACGAATCGGAATATTATTTGCTTTCCTTTTACGGTCGTCTGAATTATTCGTATGATAACCGGTATATGATTACGGCCACGCTTCGTTCCGACGCTTCTTCCCGTTTTGCCAAAAATAACCGTTGGGGGTTGTTTCCTTCGGTGGCGTTGGGGTGGAAAATCAGTCAGGAAGCTTTCCTGAGGGATTCCGAAATCTTGTCTGATTTGAAATTGCGTTTGAGCTACGGCCAGACCGGCCAGCAGGATATTCTCAACGACTATCCGTATATGACGACTTTTAGCGTTTCCTATCCCGAGTCGTGTTATCAATTCGGCAATGAATGGTATTATACGTATCGTCCGAACGGTTACGATTCGGATATTAAATGGGAAACGACGGCTACCTACAACGTAGGGTTGGATTACGGTTTCCTCAATAACCGCATCTATGGGTCGGTGGATTATTATCAACGCCATACCAAGGATTTGCTCAATACCATCAACGTTATTTCAGGTACTAATTATTCGTCTGTGATTACGACCAATATCGGCGAAATGGATAATAAAGGGCTGGAGTTTGCTGTGCAGGCTGTTCCTGTGCATACCGGCGCCTGGAAATGGACAGTGGGCATGAATTATACCTGGAACGATTCGAAAATCACCAAGTTGAACGTAATCGATTCGGATGCTAATTTCGTACAGACGGGGGCTATTTCGGGTACCGGCAAAACAGTGCAGGTGTTTATGGTCGGTCAGCGTCCGTATACGTTCTATCTGGCTAAGCAAGCTTACGACGAGGCGGGCAAGCCCATCGAGGGACAGTATGTGCAACCGGACGGTTCCGTCTCGGCTACGGAAACCAAGTATGCTACGCATAAGAGTGCGCTGCCTACTTCTTACCTGGGTTTCAATACGCAACTGAGCTATAAAAACTGGGATTTCGCCATCAGCGGACACGGCGCTTTCGGCAACTATGTTTACAATTATGTGGCGGCCGACCAGTATGTGCAGTCGGTGTACAGCGACCAGGGGAATTTCTCGAATATCTTGCGTGCTACAAAGGAGGCGGGTTTCCAGAATCAACAACTTTATTCCGATTATTTTCTGGAAAAAGGCGCTTTCTTCCGCCTCGACAATATTTCGTTGGGCTATACTTTCCGGAAATTGTGGGACGACGCAAGTTCGTTGCGCCTCACGTTCGGGGTGCAGAACGTGGCTGTCTTTACCGGTTATTCGGGGATCGATCCGGAAATTCACAATGGGATCGACAAGGAGGTTTATCCTCGTCCGCGCGTGTTCTCGCTCAGTGCTAACTTGAATTTTTAACGACTTAAAAACGATACGATATGAAAAAGATAATTGCTTGCGTATTTTTATTGTTTTTCCTGAGCTTAGGCTTGGTTTCCTGCCTCGGCGATTTGGATACGATGCCGTTGGACGATAACCAGTTGGTCAGCGAACAAGTGTATAAAACCAAAGAGGGGTATACCGGGGTGTTGGCCAAATGTTACGCTTCCCTGATCCTGACCGGCCAAAAGGGCGGCGACGGGGGCGACGGCGACTTGCAGGGGGCCAATGAAGGGTATTCGGGTTATGTGCGTTTGCTGTTTTATTTGCAGGAATTAAGTACGGATAATTTTTTGATGCCTTCTTCGTCGAATGGTTTGCGCAAATGTTTGAATTTGCAGTGGGATGCTTCGAATGCTTCCGTGATTACCTGGACGTATCAGCGGCTGTATATGAGTATTGCTTATTGCAATGAGCTTTTGCGCGAGTGTACGCAGGCTAAGCTGGAGCAACGGGGAGTGTGGGAGCAGATGCAGGACGACTATGCCGGTTACCGCGCCGAAGCGCGTTTTATCCGTGCGTATTGTTATGCGATGCTGTGCGATTTATTTGGCGGCGTGCCTTATGTGGATGAAAATACGGGGGTAAAGGAAATCCCTGTGCAATATACCCGGAAGCAGATTTTCGAGTTTGCGGAAAACGAATTGTTGGCTATCGAGAGCGAGTTGAAGGCTCCGGGTACGAACGAATACGGTCGGATCGATCGGGTGGCCGACTGGTTTTTGCTGGCGCGTCTGTATCTGAATGCGGAAGTCTGGATCGGGGAGAACCGCTATGAGCAGGCTTATGAGCAGGCTGTGAAAGTGATTGCCGACGGGCATTATCCGCTGGCATCCGATTACCGGGAAATTTTCCTGGCTGATAACCGTACCTGTCCGGAGATTATCTGGCCTTTGGTGCAGGATGGGCAGCGGGCGCAGAGTTCGGCCGGAACCAATTTTTATGTGAAAGCGTTTGTGAACGGGCCGATGAATGAATTGTATCAAACGGGCGTCGGGTCGAAAGGTTGGGGAAATGTGCGCGCGAAACGGACGTTGGCGGATGCCTTTGACGCGGAGGATGTGCTTTTCGACGAAAAGGATACCTGGGGCGACGGCAAAAAGGACAAGCGGGCGCAGTTTATGACCGCTTTGCCGGGCCAGGTGAAGGAAACCTGGGATGCGGAAATGAATATGACCAGTACGTTTACCTGCGGCTACGGCTATATCAAATGGCGGAATGTAACCAAGGACGACCAGCCTGCTCCTTCGGGTGATACGTATACGTCGATCGATTTTCCGTTGTTCCGTACCGGCGAGGCTTATCTGATGGCTGCCGAAGCGATTCTCCGCGGGGCGGGCGCAGGGAAAGCCGAAGCGTTGGAGTATGTGAATGAGATCCGCAGAAGGGCGTATATGTCGGGAAGCTATGCGCAAAGCGGTGTACGGTCGGACGTGTCCGGGGAAATCGGCTTGGAAGAACTTACACTCGATTTTTTGCTGGATGAACGGCAGCGTGAATTGGCTTCCGAACTGACGCGGCGTACGGATTTGATTCGTTTCGGGGTTTATACCAAAGGGCGTGTGTGGGATTGGAAAAACGGGGCGCGTCTGGGTGAGGATGTGCAGGATAAGTATGTTTTGTTTCCTATACCGGAAAGCGAAATGACCAATAATCCTCAGTTGGTACAGAATGAAGGTTATAACTAATAAATACGTTTAGGATGAAATACAAGCAATTATTGTTATGTAGTGTGATCTGGATAATCTCGGGCCCGCTTTGGGCCCAGACTACCCGGGAAGAGATGCTTTCTGCGCCGGAAAAAACGGGGGGCGTATACTTGGCTTATCCCCTCGATTTCGCACCGCAAACGTTGGCGCCGAAAGGGTATCGGCCTTTTTATATCAGTCATTACAGCCGGCATGGTTCGCGGTATCTGATTGCCGATAAGGATTATAAGGGGGTGATCGATCTGTTTGAAGAGGCGCATCGGGCGGGGGCGCTTTCTGCCTTGGGCGAGGATACGTATCGCCGTTTGCTTGCCGTATGGGAAGAAGCGGAAGGCCGTGGCGGCGATTTAACTCCCTTAGGGGTGCGGCAGCACCGGGGTATTGCCGAGCGGATGGCGGCTTCTTTTCCCGAAGTTTTTAAAGGAACTCCTTTTGTGTCGGCGCGCTCTACGGTGGTGTTGCGGTGTGCAATGAGTATGGTGGCTTTCGGCGATCGGCTGAAAGAGTTGAATCCCGGCTTGCGTATTTCGTATGAGGCGAGTCCGAAGTATATGGATTATTTGAATTTCCATACAGAGGAATCAAACCGGTTTACTTCTTCGCACGACGGGCCGTGGGTGGAGGAGTACCGGAAATTCGAAGAGGCGCACACGCGGCCCGACCGGTTGGTGGCTTCTTTATTTGCGGATACGCGCTTTATCCGGAAAAAAGTGAATCCGAATCAGGTGATGTGGGGACTTTACTGGATTGCTTCGGATATGCAGAACGTGGAAACGAAGGTGTCTTTTTATGATTTGTTCGAACCGGAGGAGTTGTTCGATTTGTGGCAGTGCATCAATTATCGCTTTTATGTGGGGAATGCCAATCATGCCCAGGGGAAGGGTATCGTGATGGCGAATGCGAAGTCTTTGTTGCGTAATATCCTCGACACGGCCGACGAGGCGATCCGGGAAGGGGGCATAGCGGCTACGCTTCGGTTCGGGCACGACGGGAATGTCATCCCGCTGGTTGCTCTGATGGGGATCGAAAAAGGGAATGTGGCCGTGAGTGATCCGGAGGAGGTGTATAAGGTTTGGAGCGATTTCAAGATCGTGCCGATGGCGGCGAATGTACAACTTGTCTTTTTCCGGAACGAAAAAGGGAAGCCGAACGATATACTGGTAAAGATTTTGCATAATGAGAAGGAAGTGCATATTCCGGTGCAGACGGATCGTTTTCCTTTCTATCGGTGGGAGGATGTGGAGAATTATTACCGGAAGTTGCTGACCTTGTAAATCTGTGGTATGCGGAATATAAAAAAACAGTAAAGGCATTCTCTGTATGTTCGTCTTTACTGTTTTTTTATATCCTGCTGATCTTTCTTCCGATACGGGCAGTTAAGCCTGTTCCTTGGCCCGGAAAGCCAGTGCGTACATGCGCATCTGCTTTACCATGGCTACCAGGCCGTTCGAACGGGTGGGAGAGAGGTGCTCTTTCAGTCCGATTTTGTCGATGAAATATAAGTCGGCATCCAGAATTTCCTGGGGCGTATGGTCGGATAATATGTTAATCAATAAGGAGACAATGCCTTTTACAATTACCGCATCGCTCTCTCCTTTAAAGAGAAGACGGCCGTCTACATAATCCGCTTGCAACCATACCCGGCTCTGGCAACCTTCGATCAGGTTGCTTTCCGTCTTGTACTTTTCATCGAGGGGGGGCAGGGAATTGCCCAGGTCGATCAGTAACGCATACTTATCCATCCAGTCGTCGAAGGCTGAGAACTCTTCAATTACATTATCTTGAAGTTCGTTAATCGTCATTTTTCTATCAGTTTTATCGGTTATACACTACTTCCAATACCGTTTGGCCCACTGCTTTGAGCGTTTCCCGGTCGATATTCTCCATCGTATCGTTCACCGTATGCCAGTAAGGGGCGAATCCTCCTTCCGTATCCGGATCGTAATTGATAATATCGATGCAGGGGATATTTCTGCCGCTGATTACATATTGATGGTCGTCAGTGATGGCGCCTCCGGCCGCCTGGATAAAGTATTTGCCGTATCCCAGGTTGCGGGCGGTGTTCCATACCAATTCTACGATGGGGGCTGCGTACATCGTGGAAAGCTGCTCTTTGAAGAAGGTGGCTTGTTTTCCGCCTACCATATCCAGCAGAATGCCGAAATCGGCCTGATAGCCGGGTACATGTGGGTTCTTGGTCCAGAATTGCGTGCCCAGGCACCAGGTATCCGGCTTATATTCATCCACAAATTCCGGCGTGCCGTAATCTTCCGCGTCAAAAAAGATGATGTCAACACCGGTTTCGGGCATCTCACGGCCGATCTGTCGGGCTATTTCCAGTAATACGCCTACTCCGCTGGCCCCGTCGTCGGCTGCATCGATCGGTGTGCGGTGATTGGCCGGGTTCGGATCGTGGTCGGCATACGGACGGCTGTCCCAATGGGCAAACAGCAAGACGCGTTTTTTGTTGTCGGGATCGAACGAACCGACGATATTCCGGATTTGCAATCCGGTGTTATCGTAAGCGGTTACGACTGCTTCTTGCTCGTATACTTTCGCGCCGAATCGCCGGAGTTCGCCGGCCAGGTAATCGCCGCATTTTTTTTGTGCGTCGGTATTGGGTACCCGAGGGCCGAAGTCTACCTGTCGTTGTACATAGTGATAGGCACTGTCGGCGTCGAAAGCCGGGGTGGCCGATGCTTTTTCGGAAGTCGATGCCTGTTTTACTTTGTTTTGCGCCGGAGCCGATTCTCCCGTACTTTTCTGTCCGCACGATAACATGGCCATAGCCAAAAAAATAAAATATAATCTTGTCATATACATCTGTTTAAAGTGTATTAGCCGAGGCTGCTGTTTGTACCTGCTTCAATACCCGCATCAGGTTGCCGCCCCAAAGTTTGGCCAGATCCTCTTCCGAGTATCCTTTCTCAATAAGTTTAACAGTGATTTGGATCAAATCGTTGTCGCCGTTGCAGCCGATCAGGCCGCCCCCGCCGTCGAAATCGGTGCCGATCCCTACGTGGTCGATGCCGGCTATTTTCGCGATATGGTCGATATGTTCTACCGCATCCGTTACCGAAGCTTTTTCTTTGGCCGGATTGATGTACGCGTCAAGCAAGCAGACTTGTACCACGCCGCCGTTTTTCGCCAGCGCCCGGAGTTGTTCGTCGGTGAGGTTCCGGTCGTGGTCGCAAAGGGCCCGGGCCGACGAATGCGAGCAGATGACCGGCACGGTAGTCAGTTTCATCACGTCCCAGAACGTGCTTTCGCCCGTATGGGATAAATCCACCATGATTCCTTGGCGGTTCATTTCGCGTACGACCTCTTCGCCGAACGGACTCAGGCCGTCCCATTCTTTTTTCGTATGCGTGGAGGAATCGCAAATATCGTTATCATAGGAATGACAAAGGGTGATGTAATTCACGCCCATTTTCTGAAAGCGGGCGATGTTCGCCAAATCTTTTCCGATGCCGTATCCGTTTTCAATCCCGATAAAAAAGGCTTTTTTCCCTTCTTTTTTCAACTGGGCGAAATCCTCGGGCGTAACGGCTATGCCGCAAAGGTCGGGATAGCGGGCGGTTTCTTTGTAAATGCCCTCGATCAGTGAAACGGTTTTATCGACCGCTTTTTGCAAAGAGGCCGGATCTCGTTTTTCCTGCCAGATAAAGGCGGCCAGGAAAACGCCGTCGAGGCATCCTTCTTCCATCTTGGGCAGGTTAACCATATTCCGTTCGCGGTCGGCCATGCGGAAACCCGGGCGTTTGAACCAAAAAGGGGTGTCGGTATGGGTATCCACCGACAGGAAACGGGTGTGCATTTCTTTGGCCAGCCGGAAGGTATCGGCTTTTCCTACCAGGAAACGGAACAGTTTGAGCATGGTGGTGTCTCCGCCGTAGGTCAGGCTTTCCGGATGCCATTGTACGCCCAGGATCGGACGGTCGGGCCACGCTTCGATGGCTTCGATCACGCTGTCGGTGGCAAAGGCTACGGCCCGGAATCCCGGCGCTATCGTTTGGACGGCTTGGTGGTGAAGCGAATTAACCATCAGTTCCGACTGCCCCAGGATGGCGGCCAGTTGCGAACCGGGCGTCACCGAGGCGCTGTGCGAGACGGCTTCGAGGGTTAAATCCTGTACGTGTTTGATGTGATAGGCGGGGCGCTGCGACGGAATGTCCTGATAGAGGGTGCCTCCGAAAGCGATGTTGATGAGTTGTTCTCCCCGGCAGATACCCAATACCGGGATGTTCCGGTCGGTGGCCAATTTGAGTAATTTCAGTTCGTAGGCATCGCGTATGGGATCGACGGTTTGCAAGGCTTCGATGGGTTGCTGTCCATACCAAAGCGGATTCAGATCGGCTCCTCCTGTGAGGACAATTCCGTCTAGATTGGCTACGATAGCGCGCAGTGTGGCCCCGTCTGTAATGGCCGGGATAAGAACCGGCGCGCCGCCGGCTTTGAGGATGGCTTGAATATAAGGGCCCGATAGGCGCGAGCCTCCTGTCTGGTGGCTGGTGGACAGGCCGATGAGGGGCGGTCGGGCCACCTGCAAATTTACGTCGCAGGAATCGGTGAGTTCATACAACCGGTTCAGGTCGGGGCGGTAAGCTGGCGCTTGCTGCGCTTGTGTTGCAAAGAAGAAAGAACAAAGGCATAAGGTGCAAAGTAATTTTTTCATAACGTATCGTTTATTTCCGGGCGGCTGCTTGTACGGTGGTCAGTACGCGCAGCAAGTTGCCTCCCCAAATTTTCTGAATGTCGTTTTCCGTATATCCTCTTTCTAAAAGTTTTACCGTGATACGAATCAGCTCGTTCGTCGCCCGGCAGCCGATCAGCTCGCCGTCGCCGTCGAAATCGGAGCCTATTCCCACATGGTCGATGCCGGCTACTTCCACCAGGTGGTCGATATGCCGGATGGCATCGCTCAGGGTCGCTTTCTCGCCTTCTTGGCGGATAAAACCTTTGTACAGACAAAGCTGGCAGACCCCTCCCTGTGCGGCGAGTGCGCGTAACTGCTCGTCGGTAAGGTTGCGGGGATGGTTGCAAAGCGCGCGGGCCGACGAATGCGAGGCGATCACCGGCTGGCGGCTTAGTTCCAGCACGTCATAAAAGGTCGATTCCGCCGCGTGCGATACGTCCACCATCAGGCCCAGCCGGTTCATTTGCCCGACGGCTTCTTTTCCAAAGGGGCTGAGACCTCCCCATTCTGCTTGTCCGCGGGCCGAATCGCACAGGTCGTTGTCGCCGTTATGGCAAAGCGTCAGGTAAAGTACGCCCATCTGCCGGAACATTTCGAGGTGTTCCAGGTTTTTCCCGATCGCATAGCCGTTCTCTATTCCCAGACAAATCGCCTTCCGGCCGCTTTGTTTGAGCGCGCGGATTTCCGCTTCGCTGGTAGCGATGCCCATCCGTTCGGAAAGGAAGGTAGCCTGGCGCCGCACTTCCGTCAGTCGTTCCACTGCGTAGGCGGTAGCGGCTTGTAGCGAAGCCTCGTCGCGCGGGCCTTGCGGAAGGTAGGCTACCATAAAAGTAGCGTCGATACGTCCTTCTTCCATAAAAGGAAGATTGACTTTCCCGCCTTCTTTGCGCCCGATGTCGAACCGGCCGGGAAAAATCATGGGGGTATCGGTATGCGAATCGAGGGTGATAATCCGTTCGTGAAGAGCTTTGGCTTTTCGGAAAAGGCGGGCTTCTTTTACCAACTGTTCGAAAAGCCGGAGCATCGTCTCGTCTCTGTCGGCTGCAAGGGCTTCGGGATGCCATTGTATGCTGAACCAGGGCCGTTCCGGATGTTCCGTCCCTTCGTTGATTCCGTCCGGGGCGACGGCCGAGGTTATCCATCCCGGCGCCGTTTCGTGCACGGCTTGGTGGTGAAAGGAATTTACGGCGAGCGAGTCGGCGCCCAACCAGGCTTTCAGCCGGCTACCCCCGGCCAGACGTACGGTATGCGAAACCTGCTGGCGCGGGATGGCTTGGCTGTGTTTCAGCCGCGGCTCTTTGCTTTGGGTGTAAATATCCTGGTATAACCGGCCGCCGTAAACAGCGTTCATCAATTGATGGCCGCGGCAAATGCCCATCAGCGGCAGTTGGTGGTTGGCGGCAAGGCGGATAAGCAGGAGGTCGTATTCGTCGCGCAGCGTATCGGCGTCTTGCAAGGCGGGAATGGGTTCTTCCCCTACATAAAGCGGGTTCAGGTCGCCCCCGCCGCTCAGCAAGAGGCCGTCCAGGCCGTCTACAAGGGCCGAGAGGGCTGCCAGGTCGGTCATAACCGGGATCAATACCGGCGCCCCGCCCGCCAGAAGTACCGAACGGACGTAGGTTTCGGCAATACAGGAAAGGCCTTCTTTCCGGTTGGCGGAAATGCCGATGCGGGGGGGCTGTTCCGCCCCGCGGGCAGCCGTGAACGTATCCACCTCTTCCAACAGCGCCTTCAGATCGGGTTGGCGCAGACGGGTATTCATAAGCCTGGCTGTTTTTAAGCGTCGATATTGGCGTACGTAGCGTTCTCTTCGATAAATTCGCGGCGCGGGCCTACGTCTTCACCCATCAGCATGGAGAAGATCTGGTCGGCTTCGGCGGCGCTATCGATCGTGATTTGTTTCAGCGTACGGTTTTCGGGGTTCATGGTAGTATCCCAAAGCTGGTGGTCGTTCATTTCTCCCAAACCTTTGTACCGCTGGGTATGGATCATATTTTCGTTTCCGCCGCCGTATTTGTTGATAAAGGCTTGCCGTTGCTGCTCTGTCCAGCAGTA
>DBFJSK010000543.1:0-1915 GCA_048403675.1 Tannerellaceae bacterium
CTGTCACGGCCCAAACTCGCTACGCCTGGGACAGGGGCCGCTCCTGGCGCTCCAAATTCCTCCTACGCTTTACGCTCTGTAGTTTATGGCCTTTCGAAAAAGCTGCGCTTTTGTGGGGATGGCCGATACCGACAGTTTTTTTAAAGGGCTGGGTGGCGAAAGTTTAGGATGAAAAGGTATTGAATGTAAAGGTGTTGAATGGGAGAAGGTAAAAATGCGAAAGGCTATAGAGATTACAGATAGCGACAAGGTGGAGGGGGATTAATTAGGAATGCAAATTTCTAAGAAGGCTATCTGGATGACAGGTATTCTTTCGTGTACCAATTTATTAAATCTTTCTCTTTGCTCATCTTCCTCAATTTTTCGAGATAATTCGAGAAAAGGAAGTTTCCCTTCCTTTTCTTCGGGGAGGTTCACTTTGGGAGAGGGATTATTCTTGGAAGGTTTTCTTTTTATTAGATAAAGCGCTGGGTTCGTTTTCCGTCCGGGTGTTCCTTGTCACGGTAATGGGATTGGGTTACTGCCGTATCGGGTTGCTCGTCTTCTTCCCATGTGGATGGGGCGGTAAGGCCAAGTTCGGCCCGAAGTCTTTTTTGAGCTTCCAACCCTTCCGTCGTATACCAAGTACCTCGCACACACCAGGCCAGCCTTCCGGTATCGGCCACAGCCACGGCTGGAACCAATTCGATGCGCGGGCTTCTCAAACGGCCCCCTTCCAATACCTGATTCATCCGGTAGACGGCTTGATCTCCATGCTGGAAAGGCGCCCTCCTGTCGGGGACATGCATGGGAGCCAACGATAAGCCGGCCTGGCCCGGATCCGCCTCTACCGGCCTATATTGCGGTACCAAGCCGGCATTCAATCTGTTTAGCAAGCGACGTTTTTCCAACGTAGCCTCGGGTATCTGAAAATTACGATTATCGTATACCTCATGCAAATCGTAATCTCCCGTATAAAAATAGGTTTGCCATGCATCCGGTACTTTTTTTCTGCATATATCAACCAACACCAGCGGTAAATATTCATTTTGTGCTGCCGGATCCAACGTAACTCCGGCCTCAGCCAGTTTCGTTTTTCCTATTTTTTCTATCAGCTCTTTTTTCAACGACGCATCGTTCACCACGATCAATCCTTCTAATTTCCCCTTGTTCCATTTGCCGACAAATCCGCCATAGGCATCCAAAAGGGCCTTCTTTTGTTTTTCCCCTTGTTCGGAAGGCATCTTGGCTACCATTTCTTCCAGCCGTTTAGCGGTAACGCTTTTATCCAGCACGGTATGAGGTTTCGGGCTGGCCCCCTCCCCCATTCTTTTCAACGATAAATCGCCCGCTTCCCGTACCACGATAATATAACCCGACTTCCTACAGACCTCGGTGATATGCGGAAAATGATCTTCACGAATAAATGTGCCTGTGATTTCGGCACGCGAAGCGACGGGAAAAGTAACCGCACGCCAGGCATTACCGAATATCATCGGAGGTTTCGCGGATGCAAACGACCTGCCGGCATAGGAGCGTGGATGCCGCAGGATTTCCAAGGCATCCGTACGCCAGGGAAGCGAACGGATATGTTCATCAGACCAACTTGTCATCACGCTTCCCTCCTCCCCTTCGAAAATAGTTTCCAAATTGCCCGCAATAGAAGCATAGAGATGCCCGCAACCATCCCTGAGGCAGCTCTTGATGAGCGATTCTTTTTTGACATTCCTCGCCATTTGCACCAGCCTGCTCTGGCTTTGGAATAACGGACGATTATCCGTCAACTGAAATGTACTCGTCTGCTTGTTTCCGACATGCTGCCACGCCCTGGGTTGTTCTGCGATTGGTTGGCGTACCTTTTCACTCTTTTTCATTCTCCCCCTATTTAACTTTTCCGATCCCGTATCCCTGTTCCTAATTCCGGAAGTTGCGGATT
>DBFJSK010000544.1:0-10094 GCA_048403675.1 Tannerellaceae bacterium
TTTCTGAATATTTGTACGGCCGACCAGTATATTTCCATTATCCTGACCGGAAATATGTTCAAAGATATTTATAAGAAGAAGGGGTACGAGAGCCGGTTGCTGAGCCGTACTACCGAAGATTCGGTAACCGTCACCTCGGTGCTGGTGCCGTGGAATACGTGCGGCATGACGCAGGCTACCATTCTGGGGGTAGCCACGCTTACCTATCTGCCGTATTGTTTTTTCAATCTGATTAGTCCGCTGATGAGTATCCTGGTAGCCGCTACCGGCTATAAAATAAAGAAAAACCATGAAAAAGATCAAGATCTCGTTGTTAGCTAAAGTCGTTATCGCCATCGTGGCCGGCGTTGTGTTCGGACAGTTTTTGCCGGGGGAAATCGCCCGGGTGTTTGTAACGTTCAACTCGTTGTTCGGCAATTTCCTTTCATTTGCCATTCCGCTGATTATCCTGGGATTGGTAACGCCGGCTATCGGCGAGCTGGGCCAAGGGGCCGGACGGTTGTTGGTGATTACGGCCTTGATTGCGTACGGATCGACCATCTTTTCCGGTTTTTTTACTTATTTCAGCGCTTCGGCTGTTTTCCCTCATATTTTGCCGGCGCATGCCGACCTCACGGCGATGGAGAATCCGGAAGATTTGATGTTGAAGCCTTATTTCGTGGTGGCGATGCCGCCGCTGATGGATGTGATGACGGCGCTTTTGCTTTCTTTTACGTTGGGACTGGGGCTTTCGAATATCCGGGGCGCGAGCTTGCGGGAGGGATTTAACGATTTCAAGGAGATTATTATCGGGGTGATCGAAGGGGTGATTATTCCTCTGTTGCCGTTGCATATTTTCGGCATCTTCCTCAATATGACGGTGAGCGGGCAGGTGATGAGCATTATTACCATGTTTTTGAAGGTGATCGTGGTGATCTTCGTCCTGCACGTGTTGTTGCTCTTGATCCAGTTTACGATTGCGGGCAGCGTGAGCGGAAAAAATCCGCTCAAGTTACTTAGAAACATGTTGCCGGCGTATGCTACGGCGCTCGGCACGCAGTCGTCGGCGGCCACCATTCCGGTCACGTTGGCGCAGTCGGTAAAGAACGGGGTGCGGCAAAACATCGCTATTTTTACGGTGCCGCTTTGCGCCACTATCCATTTGGCGGGCAGCACGATGAAGATCGTGGCGTGTGCGATGGCTATCATGATTATGGCCGGGGAACCGGTGACGTTGGGCAATTTCGGCGGGTTTATCCTGATGCTGGGCATTACGATGGTGGCGGCTCCGGGGGTGCCGGGAGGCGCGATCATGGCGGCGCTGGGTATCTTGCAAAGTATGCTCGGGTTCAATGAGACGCTTCAGGCGTTGATGATTGCTTTGTATATCGCGATGGATAGTTTCGGAACGGCTTGTAATGTGACGGGCGACGGGGCGATTGCGGTGATCGTCGATCGGATTGCGGGCGGGAAGCGGCCGAAAGCTGCTCCTTCCTCTTCTTTATCTTCTTTATCGTAAAAGGTCGTCGAGGTGTGCTACGCCTTGCTCGCGCATCAGGGTGACGGCGATGTGGGCGCAGGCATAGGCGTCGGCCATGGCGTGATGGTGGTGCAAGAGGTCGTATCCGCAATAGGCGGCTACGGTTTGCAGTTGGTGGTTGACCAGAAAGGGATAGTATCGGCGCGACAGGCGGCAGGTACAGTAAAAGGGGTATTTGGGGTAGGCCAGATCGTATACTTGGTGGGCGGCTTTGAGGCAGCCTTCGTCGAAGGGGCTGTTGTGGGCTACCAAAGGCAGATCGGCGAGTTTGGGGGCGATTTTTTCCCAGGCTTCTTCAAAGTCGGGGGCTTCGCGGGTGTCTTCGGCGGTGAGTCCGTGTACGGCGGTCGTCCAGCGGGTATAGTAATGGGGATAGGGACGCACAAGGGTGTAGATGCTGTCAAGCACACGATCGTCTTCCACGATGGCAATTCCGATGCTACAGATGCTGCTGCGTTTTCCATTGGCGGTTTCGAAGTCTATTGCGGCAAAGCGTTCCATTGTTTTTTTAGTTAATTGGCCCACAAAGATAGGAAGAAATAGAGCGGGGGCGGACAGCTCGCCTTATTTTATAATCACAAAAAACACTATTAAATATAAAGGCGCCGGGGAGATGAAATACCGGGGGTGGCTTTTTTTATTCTTATCAGCCGGCCGCCCGGTACCTTCTTTGTTATCGGTTCCTTATCTTTTCCGTGTAAATAGCGTGGCCGTTCGACACGCGAAGCGTGTAAAGGCCCGGGGGAAATACCTTGTCGAAAGTGGTCGGCGCGGGGCTTTCCGTGCGGAAAAAGGCCGCCCGACGACCCGTTAAATCATAGACTTCGATGCCGAGCGCTTCTCCGTTCGCGAGAGGTTGCATTTGCAAACGGCCCGCTACGAAGCAAAACGCAGCCGGCGACGACGGAGCGCTTTCCACCGCTGTATTCGCAGTAGGCGCTTCGGCGGCCAGCTCTGTGACGGCGGCATTCCCCACGGTTCCGGTAGAGCGGTCGATCAAGAGGGCGACGATTGCCAGGTTGTTTTTTTGCAGGACATTTTCCGGCAGAGCGGCTTCATAATGGAAAGACAGGACTTTTCCGGCTGCGAACTGCCGGGGCACACTGCCAGGGATGCCGTTGAAATCGTCGAAAATAGCCCGGGCCACATCGAGATATTTCATCTGGGCGCCCGGAATCTGTACCGGCAGCAGTTCATATCCGCCCATCGGCCACGGGGCGCCTGCATAGCTGTTGGCTTGATTATAGCGGGAGGAATTGCCTTGCACTTCCTTTTCGATAAGTACCAGGGCATAGGCATATTCCCGGCCGTCGGATGCGTGGGCGAAACGGGTTTGGATGTCTGCTTCGAAACGAGTCCGGGCCGCATCGGCGAAGGCGGCGGAAACGGTTACGGTAGCCGGAGCGGGTATGGTCAGGGCCTCCAGATAAAGTTTTTCCAGATCGACGTAAGGGTCGCCTTTCAGCCGGCGGTCGATCAGAATTTTGGGGAGGCTGGGCAACTTTTCCGAAAGGGCTTTATCGTAGGCCGGCTCGGCCATTACGTCGTTGCTATGCACGGCGATGCTGATAAACGTTCCCGGGTATTTCGCTTTCAATTTTTCAATGCCGACCATGCCGCGGGGACAGAATCCGCACCAGGTGGCGGTAATTTCTTCGCCTACCACCCTGCGCCGGTACTCGGTGGCTAACGGTTGGGCTGCCAGAGGCGTGGTTAAGCCGACTTCCAACAGTCCCAAGAGGAGGGCGGCGAGTTTTAACTTTTTCATCCAGCGTGTAGATTTAGCCGCGCGCCTCAACGCACGATAAGTTTTTGAGCATCGAGTAGGCGTCCTTCGCGGTAGAAAGCCACGATATAGAGTCCGCGTTCCAAAGGGGATGTCCAGGCTTCGTTTCCAGAAGGTAAGAGCCGGACGAATTGTTCCCGGCCATGAATATTGCTCACCTGGGCCCGAACGGCACTGCCCGATTCGTTGCGGATGCAAAGGCTTCGGCCGCTTTGGCGAACAGAGTAGGCTTCCGGAGTTGCGATTTCGGCGGTGGAGGTCGGAACGGAATAGTCGAAATGAACGGTTACCGACGTGATTTCATGGCCGGACGAAAGGGTAAAGACAGTGGTGCTTGTGCCATAGACCGGTTCGTCGGGAAACACGTAATTGGCGTGGAAGGTTTCGTTCGTCTCACCGGCAGCCAGGAGGAAAGGTTCCGATTTCAGGGCGGTGGCCGGGTAACAATTCACGCCTACACAGAGTTGTACTTCGGCTCCGCCGACCAGTTTTTTGTCTTCTTTCCCGACGACGACCTCTAAATCGATCGGCCCGGTATTGCGGATGCCTAGTTCCAAAAGCATTTGTCCCATCACCGGGTCGTATGTGGTAACGGTGATTTCCTGGCCGGCTTTGACCGGTTCGCCTTGATAGATCCATTGCAAGGTCTGGCTCCGGGCGCCTGTCCAAGCACAGAGGGTAAATACAAGAAGGGTAATTAATTTTTTCATACGCTTTACATTTTTATTTCATTTTTAAAAGGGGTTACAGAGAGGGGGCGCTTTCGCCGGCCAAGGGAATCTGAGCGGCTTGTAAGATCTCCCGGGTTTTCGTGCGATAAACAAAGACTACAAACCGGCAACGGGTGCGGTTCCATTCGGAGCGGAGGGTATAGCGGTAGGAGCGCTGCCAGGGTATAGCAGCCGAAAAATCGCTTCTGATTTCGTCGCCCCAAATGCCGTTGACGGCGTCTCGCAATACATGCCGGTGGCGATAGTCCCATAGAATGGAGTTATCGCTGGTTAATTGGGGGGCTTCGACCGAATCTTCCACCAGCCAGATTTGCAGGGAGAGCGCTTCTGCCGGGAGCGCGACCGTTTTTTCCGACGGAACTTTGACCGGAGTTTCTACGAGGGTTTTGCTCGGGGTTTCGTATGGGGTTTCGTGCGCAGTGGCTATTGAAATTTTGTTTGAGGTTTTTACAGCAGTTTTTACCGGGGTTACTGCCCGAGGCGCTGCCGAGGTTTCGACCGGAATTCCCTCCCTATAAAGGGAAATATCCAGGCGTTCTTCCGTTTCGCCGACAAGGCGGCTGGTTTCCAGCCGGATATCGACCGGGGCGGTTTCAGCCAGGCTGTTTAGTACTAACGCACTCCAAGCGGAAAGATTGTCGTGCGTTATTTTTCCGTCGGTCGTTTTCCGGTCGATCATAGCGGCCGGATAGCCGTCGGGGCGGAAATAAGCTTCGTACGCGGCGCCTGCTTCGGTGCGAAAATCGTCTTTCCAGGCCGAACCGGAGGTATTGGCGTAACTGCCGGCATGAATACCGACAACCACGAGGTGGCCTTCGCACCACGATTCGAGCCGGGCGGCTTCTTCGGAGGCGGCCGGACAATTGACGCATTTATGGCCGGTAAATTCCTCCAGTAGAACGACTTTGTTGGTGAATTGCAGGGTTTCGGCCGAGCGGATACGGTCGGCCTCGCCAATCACGTCGCAGGCGGTCAGCCCGAAAGCGAAGAGTATCAACCAGAGGTTGAACGGAAGGTATAAGCTGAGGGTCGGCATCTTTTAAAAATTAAAATTATAGGTGATTTGTACGCCTTTACTGGCCGGCACGTAGCGGCAAATGCCTCCGGCACAATTATAACCGGCGCGGGTGCGTCCGTATCCTAGTTGCAGGCGATGCGAGTGGCAGGTGTAAGTTACGGCGCCGCTGTAATAATGCAGGTCGGTCTGGCCGCTGTTATACATATCCGAAAGGGAGAAGATGAACGAGGGCAGCCACGACAGTTCCAAAAGGGCATAGAGCCAGTCGCCTTCGGCCTGGCGGGTGTGCAGGTATTGCAGTTCGGCGCGCAAGCTGAGCTTGGGAGTGAGGCGGTAGTTCCCGTCGGCTACATAAATATGCGATTTTACAAGGTTGCCACGCTGGGCGTGTCCTTCTACCACAAACTGGTTATAGCGCTGGTTCATATAGAGAAGATGGAGTTCGAAATCGCGAACGATCTTTTTTTCGAACAGCAAGTTGATGTCTTGGTAATAAAGGTTATCAGCGTCGGGTTGCGGGTGAAGGGCGCGGATATGGGAGACGTGAAGTTTGAGCGAGGTGCCGTATTTTCCACCCAGCGGCGTATGGCTACGGAACCGGTAGCCGGCGCTTCCCTGAAAGGCCCATTCGCCTAAGGGTTGGGTGGCGTAAGGATAGAGGGCCGCCAAAGCGTAGGTGTGTTGTTGGGTGAAGGCTGGCAGATGGTTGATAAAGGCGGCGTTGCCGGTTTGCGAGCGGAGGCTGCGGTAGGCCATATTCTCACTTCGTTTGGCTTGTACTAACAGGCTCATTCCTTTTTGGGAATAGGAGGCCGAGAGGAAAAGAACGCGGCCTTTTGCATAGCTGTACCGATTGTCGAACGAGGGATCGTTGATTTTCCACGCATAATCGGCCAGAAGGTTATAGCCGCCTCGCTGGAATTGCATGCGCACGTCGAAGGCGGCTATATTTAAAGGGAGGCGCAACCGTTGATCGGGGGCGACGTAGATTGCTTCGTCTTTTTCGTGTTTGCCTACATACGAGGCGCCCAACAGCCAGTAGGCGTTCCGATCGGAAAGGGCTTTCCACCTGCGGTCGATATTCCATTCGGCATCGGCGCCCCATACGTAGCTGTCGGCATGTGTCCAGTAACAACGTTGCTGGCCGCCGAGGGCTTTGATCCTGAACCCGTCGGCAGGCCGGTAGAGGATACGGGCGCCGCGAAGGGCGTTATCGATGCCGAGACTGCGTTCTTCGTAGAAGCGGAGCAGGAGGCCGTTACCGAATTGTTCGTAGAAATCGCCGGCGGTAAGTTCCAAGTTACCAGAACGCAGGGTGGCATAAAAATAGGGTACGCCCCACCCGGCAAAGTCTTTTTCGAACCCGGGAAGGGGGTGGTCAAGGTATTCCAAACGCGCCCCCACGCTAAGCCGGTCGGCTACCGAAAGGGCCATATCGAGGTAGGTGTTGTTCAGGATCTTTTCTTTAACAGATTCGGTTCCGATGGCGGCATCGCGCTGGGGAAAAAGGAAATCGGTTTGCAAACTGCCGGTCAGCTTTAGCTGATCCCAACTCGTCCGAACAGAATTTCCGATAGAGGAAGTGGCGCAAAGCGGATACGCCGCGAACAGCGCCGGAACCGTCAGAAGAATACCCACGTACACGAACCGGATAAGTTTGCCGATGAAATACGGGCTTTGCATAGAGGATTTGGTTATTTAGCGTTCAATTCCCTTATTTTCTCGATGATTTCCGTCTCTGTGCCTATCCCGTATCCTAAATGGTCGTCCATTATATGTCCTTTTCCGTCGAGGATAAATATACGGGGCACGCTTCGTACGCCCAGGGCTTGTTTGAGTGCGTTTTCCGAATCGAGCAAAATAGTATAGTCCCAACCTTCCGTATCGGCCAAAGGCTTTACCTTCGCCACGTCCTGCCCCCTGTCGATGGAGACGGCTACCAACTCCACGCCGGTTTCTTCTTGCCAGTCGGGGTATACGTCGCGGATAGCGTTCAATTCCCTCAGGCATGGTTTACACCAGGTAGCAAAAAAAGTAAGAATAACGGGGGTACCTTTTCTATTCCAACGGGATACATCGACGGGCCGGCCGTTTATATCTTTTAAAATCAGGGCTGGCAATTGGGCTGTCGCCTCGGAAGCCCAGGTCAGACAAATAATAATTCCTAAACCTATCCAACGATTCATATTCCCTCCTTTTTTTTCTGTAGATGCGTTCGTTATTCGTAATCGTCAGGCACGATCTGTACACAGGATCTCTCCGTATGTTCTTTCTCACGGGATTTCAAAGGAACGATCTGTTGCATACGCGCTCTTATCTAATCTTCTACAAGCCATCTCTTGCTTTTGAATGAACCTTTGCGCCTCACTTTTTATGCCAACTGCCTCCACTTTTTATTTTTACAAAACTAATAAAAAATCACCGGAAACACCTATTTTCAGGCGCTTTCCGGTGATCGTTTTCGTCTATCGAATCATAGACAGTATCTATATATTCTCCGTTCGCAGGATGCTCCGCTTTATTTACTGAAGTCGCGCGCAGCCGGTACCGGCGGTAACGGTTGGCGTTTCGGCAATTCTTTCAGTACCTCTTCGATGGCGCGATTCAATTGCTGATCCTCGCCGTTCCATTCTTTGATCGGATCGTTGTCGATCAAAATATCGGGATCGACCCCATGATTTTCGATAATCCACTGGCCGGTTTTGGGATCATAACTGGTAAAGAACGGCACCCGGATATCCGTACCGTCCATATAGGGCAACGAGCCACTGATCCCGACAATGCCTCCCCAAGTACGCGTTCCGATGAGTTTTCCAAGGCCCAGGGCGCGGAATCCCCACGGGAAAAGATCGCCGTCGGAAGCGGAGTATTTATTAATCAGACATACTTTCGGGCCTACCTGTACAGCATCCGGTACGGTTCCGATTTGGGTCGACCCCCGTCTCATCGTCAACCGGTAAGGCTCACGGGCCAGCCGTTCGAGAATCATGGGCGATACATTTCCGCCGCCATTGGCCCGGTCATCGATAATCAAACCTTCTTTATCGAGTTGGGGATAGAAGTAACGGGCGAATTCATTCAGCCCTTCGGGCCCCATATCGGGAATATAGATGTAGCCTACCCGGCCGCCGGTGGCTTTGTCTACTTTTTTCCGGTTCCCTTCCACCCAATTATAATGATAAAGGGAATATTCTTCCTCCAACGGCCGGATAACAATTTTGCGAGCTCCCTCCAAGACCGGACGGCTATTGAGGGAAAGCTCGGTCGGCACGTTGGCTTTGCCCACAAGCAGGGCGTACATGTCTTTCACACTGTTAGTGGGTACTCCGTCGATGGCCACAATAAACTCGCCTGTCGAGGCCTCGATGCCCGGTTCGGTCAAAGGCGAGCGGAGCGCTTTGTTCCACGTGGCACCTTGTAGAATCTTTTCAATCCGGAAAAAACCGCTCTTGTCGCGCGAAATCTCGGCGCCCAACAAACCGGTTGGAATCCGCTCCGGGCGATCCAGTTCACCCGGATTGACGTATGCATGGCCGCTGCATAATTCCCCGATCATTTCGCCGATTACATAATTCAAATCGAGCCGGTTCTTTACATAAGGCAACAGCGGAGCATATTTCGTTTTAACGGCTTGCCAATCCACCCCGTGCATATTATCGACATAAAAACCGTCGCGATAGGCTCGCCAAGCTTCGTCGAATAGTTGCGCCCACTCGGCCGGATAATCGACGATAATTTTCATATTCGATAAATCGACGGGATGGTCGAGGGTGATTTTGCCGGAGGGAATATCAGTTACATATAAACGTTTGTCTTGTATGAAAAGAGCTTTCCGGTCGCCCGGTGCGACTTCCATCACAGCATTCTCGGCCACCAGTTCTTCTTTCTGGTTTTCCAGATCGTAGCGCATGGTATTGTTTTTGCCGTTCGTATAATAAACGCTCTTCCCGTCGGAATAGAAATCGCCATAATAGCTACCGAGCAACGGTAATTTTACGATCCGATCCGAAATGCCTTCGGCATCGAAGCGAACAACGGCCGCAGACGAGGAGGCAGCCGCTTTTTTCTCTGTGTCGGTTCCGGCGATAGCGGCAGCAGCAGCTTTCACTTCCGCATCTTTTTCCAGGAAAGGCGAAGGCGTATCAGCAGCCAACAGCGCCAGGTAAACGCCATACATATTCGTATAGACATGATTCCATTCGAGATGACCGTAAGTGGGATTAAAATCGCGGGCGGAGGCGAACACCAGGTATTTTCCGTCGCTGCTGAAAGCGGGCGAACCGGAAGAGTACCATTTATCCGTAACCGGATATTCTTTTTTGGTATCGAGATTATAAACATATACGATATTCATCCGGTTAGGCGAGGTACGGGTATAAGCCAGCCATTTGCTATCGGGCGAGAAGGTCACATCATACGCTGCTCCGTCGGGTGTTTGCATCAAGGTTTCTTTCCGCCGCCCGGCTACATCCAGCAAATTCAGCCGGTTTTTCCGATCGGTATAAACGATTTTTCGTGAATCGGGACTCCACGCAAAAGAGCGGATATAGGTATCGTTCTGCTGCGTCAATTGTTGCGGTTCGCCGCCGCCGGCTTCTTGCAAATACAGTTCGGTTTCTCCGGTTACATCCGAAATATAAGCGATGTAGCGGCTGTCGGGCGACCATTGAGCATCGCGATCGTGAGCGCCGGGCGAACGAGTGATATTTTTAGTAACGCCTTTCCCGGCCGATAAGTCGAATACTTCGCCGCGGGCGGTAACAGCTACACGTTCTCCGTCAGGCGAGAGGCTGGCCGCCGTCAGGTAGCCGGCGCCGTTTTTTTGTGTGCTGCGGGCTTCTGCATGATCGGAGGCGAGGGAGATGGCTACTTTTTCCGGTTTCCGCTCAGCAGCGTCCAATTTATAGATGTATCCCCCGTTCTCGAATACGATTGTGCTTCCGTGTACGCTGGGAAATTTAATATCGTATGCGGTAAAATCGGTCACTTTTTCGGTTTGCCCGGACTGGGTGTTATACACGAAGAGGTTCATAATCCGGT
>DBFJSK010000545.1:0-8541 GCA_048403675.1 Tannerellaceae bacterium
AATACGAAGAAGAACTGGAAAAAATAGCCCGCAGACCGCGCAATTACAAGCCTTATCTGGTGGCTATCGGAGCCGGTTTCGCCTGCGGAGGCTTTTGTAAACTATTCGGCTCCGACTGGATCGCTTTTTTATTCGCTTCGATTTGCGCTTTTGCCGGCTTCCGGATACGCGCCCGTTGCAACGAATTCGGAATCAATGGGTATATGAGTATCGGCGTCGCCGCGTTTATCGCTACCTGCCTGGCGTACGCTTCTTCTTTTTCCGGTTTGTCGGCTACGCCTTATCACCCGCTATTGGCCTGCGCTTTGTTCATCGTGCCGGGTGTACCCCTTATCAATTTTGTCGACGATATGATCGATAATCATTTGCTTACCGGCATCACCCGCGCCGCCAACACGGCGATGATGGTAGGGGCGATGACCTTCGGAATCGCGTTCGCCATGCGCGTGTTGGTGATGAACGATGTGGCTATCGACCATAAGTTCAGCGAACTAAGTATGGTTCCACACGATCCTTACTATATTTATGCCATTGCCGCCGCGATTTCTGCGATGGGCTTTTCGATGATTTTCAATATCCAGCGACGGCTGCTGTGGGTGGTTGCGCTGGGGGGTATCCTGGCTGTATGTACACGCAATTTCGTCAGTTTCGAACTGGGTTACGGGCCGGTGATCGGGTCGTTTATGGGGAGTTTCGTAGTCAGTCTGATTGCGGTCAAAGCGGTTTACTGGTTCGACGTGCCCAACCATGTGCTGACGATTCCTTCCGTAATTCCGATGATTCCGGGCGTGTTGATGTATCGCTCGCTGCTGGCTTTCATCAATCTGCACGGAGTGGTGGGGGAAGTGACGAACGCTTTCTTCAACGGAATTAATTCGGCGCTTATTATTCTCTGTATTTCGTTGGGGGTAGCGGTTCCGAATATTTTCGCCCGTCGCTATATTGCCAAAGATCGGCAAATCCGGTTGCAGCAAGAGCTGGAAAAACGGCGGCAGCGGGGGAAGTTTATCGAATGGTTCGAATAATAACGAAGGGTTCCGCTTCTTTTCCGCTTTTCTCTCTTCCCCCAGCCGGGAAAATAGAAAAGATGTGATTCCGGATTTTTAAATAAGCCTTTGAAAAGAGGGCGTTATTCCGATTTTAATCGTATGTTTGCTTTATCCTTTAACTTATCGATAACCTTATAAACATACGAGTATGCAAAGAAGAAAATTTTTCCGTTCGCTCGCCCTGGGCGGCGTTACGGCAGCCCTCTCTCCGATCGTCAAAGCGGCTACGCCGGACGAGGTGGCGAAAGAAAAACCTCAAACCAATATACAAGACGCCCTGGCCGCGCCGCGTACGGCCACTTCCATGCCGGGACGTTATCCGGGTAAAGTGGTGAAAGCCGATCATGCAAGATGTATCGTGGACGGGCAACCTTCCGGGGAAGCAGCCTACGAAATGCTGAAAGCGGCCATGCTCCGCCTCGGCGGCACCGATAGTTTGAAAGAAGCCTGGTTGCAACTGGTAAGTCCCGAGGATGTGATCGGGCTGAAAGTAAATCCGATTGCGGGCAAATTGCTTTCTACTTCGCATGCGGTAACGCAAGCCATCGTGCGGCAATTGGAAGAGGCCGGGATTTCGCGCGACCGGCTGGTGATCTGGGATCGACGCGAAGCCGATTTGAAAGAATCGGGGTTCACGGCCGAGAATTACCCGGGTATCCGGATCGTCGGCACGGAGTATCAGGACGCAAACGGAAGTTATATCAATGCGGAAGGGAAATTCTACGGGGAAGAGCGGATCGACAAAAACCAATATTTTTATGTCGATCTGGAAGGGGAATACGATGCGTATACGATGCCGTATATGATAAACGGCGGCAAATATTCTTATTTCAGCCGGATATGTACCGAAGAGGTGACGAAGATCATCAATGTGCCGGTCATCAAAAACGCGGGTACCACCATCACGGTGGCGATGAAGAATCTGGCCTTCGGCTCGATTACGAACACGGCGCGCCTGCACGGGCCGATGTGGCACGATACTTGCGCTTCGGTCTGCGCTTTTCCGCCGCTCAGGGATAAGGCGGTGCTTACCATTGCCGACGGCCTGACGGGTTGTTTCGACGGGGGCCCTTCGGCTAATCCGCAATTTATCTGCCATTATAATACGTTGGTGGTGGGCACCGATCCGGTGGCGGTAGACCGGATTTGTTATGATCTGGTGATTGCCAAACGGATAGAAGAGGGGGTACAGGAAAGGGAAAAAGAAGGGGCGCGGGCCTTTATGGAACTGGCCGAAAAATGGCAGTTGGGTGTGGCCGACCGGGAAAAAATAGATCTGACGGAATTAACGTTACAAGCATGAAACATACTATGGCATGGATGGTCGGGCTGCTTTGCTTCCTGTCGTTGCCGGCTTTGCTTTTGGCCGACGAACCGGTAGTTAAACGGGAGCGGGTGTTCACCGGGGCCGGTTTGTATGGGTTTATGAACGGAGGCGCCGACCAGTTTTTGGAATACGGAGTAAGTAAATTGGTAACGCGGGATGTCGTCTATAAAGGAGAAGAGTTTACGATCGACCTGTATGATATGCCCACGCCGGAAGATGCGTTCGGCATCTATTCGCTGCATATTTTCAAATGTGCGCGGGCGGATAGTGCGGGATGTATCGATTGCCTTTCTCCTTATCAGTTGCAGGCGGTGGCGGGTTGTCAATACGTGTCGGTGGTTTTTCCTTCCGGATCGCAGGCTGCGCGCGGGCTGGCGGACGAATTGATGGGTTTGTATGCACCCGGGGCTGGAAAACCGGGCCTGAAAGTACCGGAGGCTTTGGGGCTTTCCTTGCCTTATTCGGGCCGGTTGAAATTCTTGCGGGGCCACATCGGGGTTTCTTCGGTAAGTACTTCGTTGTCGCATATACTCAGCGGGGTCGCTTACCGGGGCGTGTGGTTTATCGCCGACAAGCCTGCCAAGGGGTATAAGGCGTTGCTGGAGATTCCCGACGAAGCCGACCGCCAGCGGGTAGAAGCGCGTGTGCCGGCTGCCGATCGGCTGGAGGCAGGCCCCGGCTTTTTGTATATCGCCGGAAAGGAAAAAGAAACGGAAGAGGACGATCACGGAGGCTTCGGTTTTTAAAACCGGCCGATCTTAAAAACGAAAGTGCGTATGAGTTTTGCAGGCCATGTTTCCGATATGATCCGGCGTAACAAAGAGAACCGGGAAATGCTGGACCGGCTTCGCGGGAAGTCGCGGGAAGCTAAAACGAGCTATGCCAACCGGCTCCCGGATACGACGGCCGAGGAAATGGATACCATCAACCGCCAGATAAAGCAGCGTGAAGAGCGCGAAGAACGTTATGCCTTTCGCCTGAAAATAGGCATCTTGGGCTTGGCCGTCGTGCTGGCTGCTTTAGGAGGATTGTTTTTTCACTTTTTCGGTTAGGTGGTTAAGCTGTTAGCCAGTAGATGACGGGCGACGAGCGATAAGCGGGCAGGTCATTGCCGGTTAGCTCCTTGCCGATTATCTCCCGAAGGGGAAATCGTTTTTTTTCAGTTTTTCCGTTCGCTCGGGGCTGAGTTGCCCTTTTTTAAACAGGCGGCGTTGTACGGCGCACCAACTTCCCAGGATGCCTTCGCGGCTGGTAGGCCAACGCCCTTCGGCTTCCCGGAAAGCCAGCAATTGACGAAAATGATCCAGCCACAGGCTTTCCACCGACCAGGGAAAGCCGATTTGCTCCAACAACCGGATTCTTTCGGGAGCTAATTGCCCTTCGTTCCGCAGTTTCCGCTGCGTGACGCACCAACGGCCCAGACGACCTTCCGTTGATTTGGGAAACCGGTGATACAGGTCACGGAACCGGCCTACGGTTTCATAGTTTTTCAGCCATTCTTTCTCTCCATCGTAAGCCCATACAAAGCCGATCGTATCCAGACGGCGGATGCGTTCTTTGGTAAGCTTGCCGTTTTTACGGGCCTGGCGTTGGGTATTGCACCAGGTACCCAGACTGCCTTCGCCCCGCCGGGGCCAACGTCTCTTGCGGGCATAGAAGGCTTTCAGCTTTTCATAATTTTTCGACCATTCAGAATCCTGTTGTTCCCATTCGAAGCCGATTGCGTCGAGCCGGGCGATCCGTTCGGCCGAAAGGACGCCCCGCTTCTTGGCCATACGCTGGGTGTGGCACCACAGTCCTAATTTGCCTTCGCTTGCGGCAGGCCAATCGCTCTCCGTCGCCCGGTAGGCCGACAGTCGTTCGTACATCAGTTGCCAAGGCTCCAACTCAGCCAGGATGTCGCGTACGCGTTGGCGGATGTCGGCAAAGAACCCCGTCACCCGGAAATCCGAAACGCTTTCGAATCCGCGGGGCGCACGCAGTTTCGACAGTTTTTCCAAATCGCAGGCCAGGACGTGGTACACCGAACGGCCGGAGAGGTTGTTCACAAAGTCCAAAATAACCGGCGGGTGCGTGGAGCCGGCTTTCAGGCAGCGACCCAATTGTTGCAGCGTAACGACATACGATTCCGTAGGCCGAAGAAAAAGGGCTGCATCTACTCCTTCTACATGTAATCCTTCAATCAGCATATTGATGGAAAAAAGTACGCGTAGCCGGTCGCTTTCTTCCCGGAAAGCGGCTAAGAGACGCCGGTTTTCGCGTTCGCTCTGGTCATTGTGAATGGCAAAAGTTTCGGGTTCCCGGCCGGCTTCGGCCAACCAACCTGTCACCAGGGGAATCATGGCTTGCAAATCGGCTTTGTCGCGGCAGAATACCAGAAGTTTGCGTACGGTAAGGGGCAGAAATTGCCGGATCAGTTCGACGGCTCCCAAGGAATTTTTAAAATCCATTCGGGCCGCATCCAGCTTTTCCTGTATCCTGGCCCGGTTGGACGGCGAGCAATTGGCCCGGTCGAGGGTATGTTGTAATTTATCCAGCCGGTTGCCCAGGCCATAGACGCTTTGTACCAATATGGGTACGGGTAAGATTCCGTAATGCCAGGCTTCCGGCAGCGTCAGTTCGTAAAATAGATTGCCTTCGAAATAGACATCGACGGTATCGATCATGCCTTCCGGACGTACCGGGGTGGCCGAAGTACCCAATACCCGGGCGGAAGGATTGGCTTCGATTACTTCCCGGAGGGCGTCGCCCCATACTTCGGCCCCGGAGTGGTGAAATTCGTCGATCAAAATATGATCGACCTCAAAAGCGATTTTCCCGCGCGAACGGGCTAAGGCTTGGAAGGTGCAGTATATCACAGGCGGTTCGGGATAGGGATACGAGGTTGGCTCAGGGCATGGGACAGGATCGGGATACAGGGCGGGTGCAGGACACAGGGCGGGTGCAGGGCAGGAGGCTAGTTCTGAATACGAGGCTAGTTCTGAATAGGAAGCCGGTTCAGGAGATGAAGCCGGGGCTGAATTTAGTTTCTTCTCTTCTTTGCGCGTCTTTTTTACGAATTTACCTGTCGCGTGGCGGATTTCGTCTAAAATGGTGTGATTGGGAGCGATTACCAGGATACGGTCGGCAGCATGGGCGAGCAGATACCGGGCAATCAGAAAGGATTTTCCGGTGCCGGTGGCTTGTACGACCGCTCCGATGCGGTGTCTGAGAAATCCGGCTTCGATCGCCCGGTAGGCGGCTTCATTGTGGGGATACAGTTCGATATGCCGCCCGGAAGCCAGGCTTTTCACATACCGGCCGTCGGATACGGTCAATCCGTATAACTCGAAAGCCAAGGCCTCTTCCCGATAGCCTCCGTAGGCTATGACCCGGAAATGCCGGCAACCGACAGCCGAGCCGACCGTCCGTAATTGGGCATAGAACGCTTCCGCTTCCGGCTTTCCTAAAGGCGAGGTATTCCAGCATTCTTTCACCACGAAGCAGACGGCGCCGGGCTTGAAACCGACCAACAGACAACCGGCGGATTCACTTACATGATACTGGTTGGCCCGGTAGAGACGGGCCAAAGGGGAAAAGGTAAGCATTTTTCAAATGGGGTTCAGCGGGTTAAATAAAAGGAAATTTTGTTCCTATTTCTTGCTTGACGTTGAAAACGGGCAAGTTAGCACGAGATCTATTGCAAATGGCCTTTCCAGTATGCCGGAACCGCGGGAGATCGGTTCCGGCATATCCAAAACTCTATGTCATGCGGGTTAGTGTTTCTCCCGATTGGTTTCTTCTTCTTTTCATCTTTTGTTTTTCTTTTTAATAGGTTAATGAAGCAGGGATTCAGGGCGACTTATTTTCCGGGTACATCCCTTCCGGAAGAATCGGGAGCGTCGTAAAGCATAGAATCAACTTCTTCCCTCTTCCACCAGGCGCTCCAAACAGAAAAATTTTGCCCGATCCCTAAAATGACTAGAAAAAACGATCATTTTTTCTAGTCATTTGGAGAGAGCGATAAGAATAGAAAAAGGAAGGAATAAATTGATTATGAATTGATAATCTATCGAATTGAATAAAAAGGAAATAGAAGAAATTGTTTTTACGAAAAAGATTTGCCTGTCTAAAAAAAACAGCTACCTTTGTTTTGGCTAAAAATAACGATCGTTTTAATTAGTCAAACTAATTACCTGATATAAACTTTTCTATACTATCTAAATATCATTTATATAAGGGGGTATTTCTCCCTCGGATTTTTCTCTTCAAAAAAGTTTTTTTCCCAATAAACAAACGTGTTTCTTTATTTTTCAACGGTTTATAGTAACAAAACCTATTCTTCCCCCGCCTTTGTAGCTCTTCCGAACAGCCTTCCGTTTTTTTACGGACACTATGCCGGGAGGTTCGGTTACTTCTCCCCCCTCGTTATTTTCCGCAGGAACAGTTTATCACGCCTTACGGGCCACAAACAAAAAGCCCCCGGAGTTTTAATTTCTCCGGGGGCTTCCGCTTACTAATTACTAACAAAAAACTTTATCTATTTCTATCCACGCGTTCGGCTATGCAAGCAAACAACCCGCAGCAGACAGGCGCGCCGTTTACAGTTTTTTCAATCCTTTCAGCGCCGCCTCTTCTTTTACCTCCAAAATACTGATCGCATAGCCGCCTCCCGGAGCCGCCTGTAATTTCAATACCGTCCGAGGCGTAACGATTCCCCTCCGGATCGTATAAGCCTGCGGATTCGTGTGGTAATGGGCGTCCTTTGCGTCCGCGTAGATCGTCGCTACATATTTTTTGCCAGGATCCAGGAAACCGAGCGATAAAACGGAGGCATGTCCTTCTTCCCCGCTGGTACAACCTACAAACCAATTGTTCGTTCCTTTGGCTTTGCGAGCTACCGTAACATATTGGCCCGGTTCGGCTTCCAAGTATTTGCTATCGTCCCAATCCACGGCCACATCTTTGATAAATTGGAAAGCATCGGGAAAACGATTATAATTCTCGGGCATATCGGATGCCATTTGCAACGGACTGTACATCGTTACATACAAGGCTAACTGGCGCGCCAGGGTGGAATTTACGTGCGATTGATTCTCCGGATTGATTTTCTCCAGATCCATTTCGAAAATACCGGGCGTATAGTCCATCGGGCCTCCCTGCAAACGGGTAAAAGGCAAGACGGTGGTATGAAACGGTTTGTTACCGCCGAACGACTCGTATTCCGTTCCCCGGGCCGATTCGTTGCCGATCAGGTTCGGGTAAGTGCGGCAAAGACCGGTGGGACGAACCGCTTCATGGGCATTGACCATGATTTTGTGCCGGGCCGCTTCTTTCACAGCATATAAATAATGGTTATTCAGCCATTGGCCGTAATGATGTTCCCCGCGCGGAATCATATTTCCTACATAGCCGCTTTTTACTGCGTTATATCCGTAGCGGTTCATCAAATCGTAAGCTGCCTCCATATGCCGTTCATAATTCCGTACCGAGGCGGAGGTTTCGTGGTGCATCATCAAACGCACGCCTTTCGACCGGGCATATTCGTTCAACGCTTGGATATCGAAATCGGGATAAGCAGTAACAAAATCGAATACATAATCTTTGGAATGGCCGAACCAGTCTTCCCAACCGATGTTCCAGCCTTCTATCAAGACCTGGTCGAATCCGTTTTCGGCGGCAAAATCGATATAGCGTTTTACATTTTCCGTCGTTGCGCCATGCAATCCGTGGGGTTTGGTATGCGAATAATCCAAGCTGTCGAGTTTCACGGAAGGCAGATCGAACGTATACGACCATTGTTTGCCACCCGCAATCATTTCCCACCATACCCCGACATATTTCACCGGTTTGATCCACGATACGTCGGTGTACTTACATGGCTCGTTCAGATTCAGAATCAGATTGGAGGCCAGGATTTCGCGGGCATCGTCGCTTACCATCACCGTACGCCAGGGAGTTTGGCAAGGAGCCTGCAAATAGCCCTTGTCGCCTACAGCGTCAGGCGTCAGCCACGATTCGAATACGAAGTTGCGGTCGTCAAGATTCAGGTGCATACATGAATAGTCCACCAAAGCCGCCTCGTGCAAGTTTATATACAAACCGTCGGCTGTTTTCATTTGCAACGAAGTTTGTACTCCCGTGGGCGAAAAAGGCGTTTGCGACGTGTTAGGGGTAATCGCCCCT